>JBIJCY010000018.1:0-20198 GCA_044344385.1 Rhodocyclaceae bacterium
AAGCTGACGTTTGCCGCGCTCGGGCTGGGTGCGGTCGCCAATCTGGTGCCGCTGGTGCTGCAGATCACGAAATAGCGCTCGGCCACGTAATAAACTTTCTTTTAAATACCTCTTGCAATAACAGAACGACCGTTCTATTATTCAGCCATGTCCAGTTCACAAACCAAACCTTCCAAAGGCGAAGAAACCCGCGCCGCGATCCTTGATGCTGCCGTCCAGCACGCAGGCATCGAGGGTTTTGACGCGCTGACCATCGGCACGCTGGCGACAAAGACCGGCCTGTCGAAGAGCGGTCTGTTCGCGCACTTCGGCTCCAAGGAAGAACTGCAGATCGCCACGCTGGACGAAGCCGTGCGACGCTACACCGAGGTCGCCTTCATGCCTTCGCTCAAGGCGCCGCGCGGCTTGAAGCGCCTGACCGCGATGTTCGATAACTGGCTGCACTGGACCGAAAGCTGCGGCCTGAAAGCCTGCCCGATGATGTCGGCGAGCACCGAGTTTGACGACAAACCGGGCGCCATGCACGACGCCATCGCGCAACACATGCAGCGATTCAATCAGGAACTCATGCGCAGCGTCCAAACGGCGATCGACACCGGCGAACTGACAGCAGATACCGACCCGGAACAGTTTGCCTTCGAGTTGTTCGGCATCATTGCCTCCTGCTACCGTTCGCGCAACCTGTTCAAGGACAGCAACGCCAACCAACGCGCCCAACAGGCTTTTAAGCGGCTGATCTCGTCGAGCCTGACGACAGCGGCCGCCGACTCAAACAGCAGCACGTCTTTTCAACGCCCACCCGGTTAACCAAGGAGACTGTCATGGCACACGCCAGCACGAGTATTTCTCGCTTCGATATAAGCACGATCGTTCGTTCTACACTGCTTCTCCCCGCGCTTCGCGCAGGCACTTGCGCCGCACTCGCTGTTTCGCCCGCTTGGCTGGCGCGCAACGCAGCACGCCGCTTCATCACCCCACCCCGGCACGCGCACACAGCCCCCGAACGCCTCCTGCTGGAAAGCGCACAACGGCTGTCGATCGCCACATCGATGGGGCAACTCGCCGCCTGGCAATTCGGCGACCGCCGGCACCCGGCGGTAATTGTCAGCCACGGCTGGGGCGGGCGTGGCGCACAGTTTCGCGAATTCGTACCCGCGCTCCTTGCGGCCGGATTTCAGGTCTGGCTATTCGACCACGTCAGCCATGGCCTAAGCGAAGGGCACGAGGCGCCGATCACCGACTTTGCGCAGGGCGTCGCCAGCATCGTGCGCGCCGCCGAGGCCAATGGCGCTAAGGTGACGGGGCTGATCGGCCACTCGCTCGGCTCAGCCGCCATCAGCATCGCGCTGCGCAACGAACTGAAGGACCACACCGCGCTACGTGTGGTGCAGATTGCGCCGCCCGGTTCACTGATTCGCTACTCGCATTTTTTTGCACGCATGCTAGGGCTGCCCGAGCGGGTGCGCGCCGCAATGCAATGGCGGCTGGAGCAAAAAATCGGCAGAAAGTGGCAGGAGTTCGAACTGCCCGGCGCGCTTGAGCAACTGCAGCCAAAAGCACTGGTGATTCACGATGAGCACGACGCCGAAGTGCGCATCGAAGACGGGCTGGCTGTCGCCCGTGCCTGGCCTGACGCCCGCTTCAAGCGTACGCAAGGCCTCGGCCACAGCAGAATTTTGCGCGACCG
Source organism: Rhodocyclaceae bacterium (assembly GCA_044344385.1). GTDB lineage: Bacteria > Pseudomonadota > Gammaproteobacteria > Burkholderiales > Rhodocyclaceae > CAJBIL01. The sequence continues at coordinate 1,688 of JBIJCY010000018.1, forward strand.
CGAGGTGATCACAGCGGCGGTGGATTTTCTCGCCGACCGCGTCAGCTTCCCCCTGCCGCCACGCAATGAAACAAACGCGCTACCGAGACCGGCACCGCTCTACTGAGCAGGTTCAGCAACGGTGCTGCACAAACGAACGCAATCGCGCCCGGCCTCTTTTGCGCGGTACATTGCATCGTCCGCACACTTGATCAATGCGACCGCATCGGTAGCATTTCCTGGATAGACAGCAACCCCGATAGAACATGAAATCGCTAGCTCATGTTCATCAACAACGAACGGCTGGCGCAGCGCTTGGTGAAGCTTTTCTGCCAGAGTTGAAATGGAATCTGAATCGCTGATGCAGGCCAACAACACGACGAATTCGTCACCGCCAATACGACCAACTGTGTCCGCCGCACGCACACAGGTCTGAAGCTGTCTGGCAAACCGTCGCAGCACCTCGTCACCCACGTCGTGACCAAAGTTGTCGTTGATGGGTTTGAAATAGTCGAGGTCAATAAATGCCATGGCAAAGCGCCCGTGCTGACGTTTGGCACGGGCCAGTTCCTGATTCAGACGGTCATTGAACAAGGCGCGATTGGGCAGTCCCGTCAACGTGTCATGTTGCGCCATATGCCGCAGTTCTTCGGTCATCGACTCGGCAAGGCGCAAAGCCCGGTTCCGGCCACTAACCATAAGCCAGGCCAGCAGAGCCAGCAACAGACTCAAAACAATTCCCGCTCCCGCGACCACCATTTCCATACCACGGCCATAGCGGCCTTCAAAAACATCTTGCGTACTCAATGAAAGCGTCCAGTTGCGGCCTGCCACGACCATGTATTCGTTGGCACTGACGGCGGCCCGATGCGATGGCTCACCGATGGCAGCGCTGCCTTCAGCGCGGTATAGCAAGGACGAATCATTGGTCTCTGTGCCGTCATACATGGCGAGTGCCAGCCCCGGCGACTGGCTTCCATACAAACTGGCCATGAAGTCATTCATGCGGAAGGCCGCATAGACCCAACCGATCAAGCTGGCACGCCGCTGATCCACGCTGTCGTGTGGCAGGTCCTGCGCATAAACCGGCAAATACATGACGAATCCGGGCGGTGCATCGGCTTCGCCGTCCATCTTCAGCCGAACCTTCCCGGAAATCGCCGCCATCCCCGAATCACGTGCCTTCTCGATAGCGAGACGTCGCACTGGATCGGGCCAGACGTCGCTGCCCAGCGGCGCCCTGTTTTTACCAAGATAAGGTTCCCGCTGGACGATCGGTGCATAGCCCTCGCGCAACCCGTCAGGTTCAATGACGTAGTCCGGAAATCCCGCGGTGCGCATGGCGGCCAGATGCCCGTCCTTTTGCTGCGCCGGGACCCAGTCCACCACACCGATGACCTGAACGCCCGAAAAATTGGCGTCAAGTTGAAGCGTTTCCACATAATCGCGCAATGCCGTACGATTACCGAACCGGGTCGTGGCGAACAGCGACTGAACGCCGCGCAGCATTTGCTCATACCCGGTGACGCGCTGTTCGATGCGACTGACCGTTTCACGCAAAGCGAAGTCAAACTGTGAGCGCAACGCCTTGCGGGTGGTTTGGCGCTCATGGTCCCAGGCAAACCAGGTAACACCAAGCGTCACCGCCAGAATCAACCACGGCAACAGATTCAGAACAGCGCGTGCTGCGGCGCCATTGATTTTCGGACTGGACTTCATCGCCGGAGCAGGATCAGAAATTCACCAAGGCGGCCGCCAGTTCAGAATTGAAATATTTCTCAAAGATCCGGCGCATGGTCCCGTCTGCACGCATACCATTAACGATAGCGCGCCATTGCTCCTGCTGGGGGGGCGAAAGCGCCTTCTTTGACATGATCAGCCCATGAGGAACAGACGGATCATTGAGTTCGAGAATGGTCGTTATCTCGCGAATTTTCTTTTCCTCAAGCGCTGGAAAGTCAAAGGGTTCAATGATCATGCCCTGTATGCGCCCGGACATCAGCGTCTGATAAAGCGGCGCGAGCCCCCCGGCCTGGCTAACGCGATTGGCATTTTGCAGGTTGTCGACCAGGCGGTTTGCTGATTCGCTGTACCTGAAGCTGCGAATAACACCCAGATGAAGCCTGTCGTTCCTCTCAAAACCGGACAAGTCACGTACGCCAGCGTCATTACGCACCAGCAGGTAGTACTTGTTGCTGAAGTACCAGGCAAAACCGGCAAACTTGTCGCGCTCGGCATTGGCAATACCCGACAAACTAAAATCCAGCGCACCGGATTCAATGAGCTGCCAGATACGCGCGCGCGGCATCAGACTCACCGTCACCTTGCACCCGCTGCGGCGGATGAGTTCGTCAGCCACATCCTTGTCAATTCCCGCATTCGTGTCTGCCGAGTAGAGCAGACCGTGGTCATGCAGCGCCAAAGTGTAGGTGCGCGAACAATCGGGGACAGCGGCGCTGGCCAAGCCAAAATGACTCAGCACAACCAACAGTGCAAGAAAAAATCGGCCGGACATGGGTTTCCTAACGAGGTTTTACTATCTTGATTTGCCTTCCATGGTACCGCATTGCTGCCCCACCCGGCGCACTCAGCAACGTTCGAATCAACGGCCCATCTTGGATGCTATTTCAACTCAGTTCCAGACAAAAAACCTGCCGTCGAACGGACAATCCGGAAACCTGTTTCTCAAATCAAGCCGCGGCGAATCGCCCGCGCAAATAGCTGATGATTTCGCCCGACTCATACAGCCACTGGCTGTTACCGGCCTGATCGGTAATTTTCAAGCAAGGCACCTTGGCTTGCCCGCCGCCTTGCACCAGTTCCTCGCGATTCTTACCCGCATGCTGCGCATCAAGGCGGTCAATTTTCAGCGACAGGCGACGAAGTTCCTGCCGCACCTTGATGCAAAACGGGCAGGTCTTGTATTGATAGAGAACAATATCCCGGCATTGCTCATCCAGCGCTTGTTGCAAGGCAGGCTGGCGCGTGACGCCTTTCGGGCGGGTGAGCATTTCCCAGAGGAGGAGCAAGGGGCCAAGGACGATGCGCAGGGTTTTGAAAAACATTCGAAATACAAATTTCATGTCGATACCGGAAAAGGATTGAAAAAAGAAGGCGTAAAAGAGAGCGCTATTCAGACCATACAACGTAGTAATTGGTTCGCTACTGACAGCGCACTCTTTACTCCCCCGTCAAGACCATCATCCTGACGGCTGCGCATCAGCGCACCAGTGTTGAGGAATAGCTGGCCAGCGACGGATGTTTCCAGCGCCGCAGCAACAGCAGAATCGATGCGGCTGCCTGATGCAGGGCAATACGTAAAGCCATCGCCTGCGGATGCGCCACAACAAGCACCGAGTCTTGCAGCGCAGAGGCGACGACCGCACCACCATCACGCACCTTCCAACTCTCGCCCGCCTTGAGAATGATGTCCTCCTGACTGCCGTGCACGGTGATCCAGATTTCACCCGACGCACAGGTGAGCAGATTCCCCCTGGCGCGCTCCAGCGCCAACAACTCGCGCCGGGCGAGTTGATAACGAGTTTCTTGCGTATTTTGTGCCATGATTCTATCCTTCCATGCGTATCATGCATCGACAAAGTGCCGCTGCATTGAGCACGAGAATAGCTACCACACTGACTATTCACAAACGAATAAGGCGAATCACAGCCATGAGTAAAACGCATGCATAACAGCATCAACCGCCTACCATCGCTCGACCCGCTCAAGGGCTTCGATGCTGCCGCACGCCACCTGAGCTTTACCAAGGCCGCAGCCGAACTGTTTCTCACTCAGTCGGCAATCAGCCGGCAGATCCAGACACTGGAAGAGCAACTCGGCGTCAAACTCTTTCGCCGCGAAACGCGGCGGCTGAGCCTCACGCCGGAGGGCGAAATACTGCATCGCGCAACGGCTGAGATGCTCGCACGGCTGGCCGATGTTTGCGCCGGACTGCGTGCGGCGCGTCGCCGCCCGCGCGTAACCGTTTCGGCCGCTGTCGGCATTGCCGCGCTGTGGCTGGTGCCGCGCCTTTCCGCTTTCCAAGAGATTGAGCCCGATGTCGACGTGCGCCTTTCCGCCGACAATCGCATCATCATTCTGGAGAACGAGGATATCGACCTCGCCCTGCGCTACGCGTCGCCCGACGATGCGCCGCCCGACGCCGTCGTGCTTTTCCAGGAAGAAGTTTTCCCGGTCGCCGCACCGGAACTGGCCGCCCGCCTACCCGCCGTATTGCGCGCCGAAGACCTGGCCACCGTCACGTTATTGACCTTTGACAACGGACAGAAAACACCGTGGCTTTCCTGGGATCCGTGGCTGGCCGGCATGGGGCTCACGCACGCCAAGGCAAAAGCCGTGCTGCAATTCAACCAGTATGATCAGCTCATCCAGACGGCAGTAGATGGCCGCGGCATCGCACTCGGACGCGGACCGCTGGTCGCCCGATTGATGAGCGAAGGGAAGCTGAAGCTGCTCGGCGGTACGCGCCAGCAGGTTGCCGCACGCGCCTACTTTCTGGTGCGCGGCAGCAGTACGCAACGGCCCGAGGTAGACCGTTTCGCGGCATGGCTGATATCTGAAGCAAAGAAAACCGAACTTGAAGCAGGCGCCTGACGCTCCGCCACATCAAGGCCGGTAGAGAAGGATTTTCGCCCACGGCGTATCGGGTGTTTTCATCTTCCAGATATAGGCATCAAGAAAATAATGTGTCGCTTGCGGCAACGTGAGCAGAGGAACAAGCACGAGCAGCCACGCATCGTTTGCTGGCAGCATAGACTGAAAGGGCGCAAACAGCGTCACATGCTCACGCCACACCCAGCCATCCCACAGCCCTTCTTCGACATACGCCACAAGCAGCAACAGTCCGCTGAAAACGGGTAGCCAACGCAACGAAAAGAGCCGCCCCACACCCTGCCAGTACCAGGTTGCCAGCCCCATTTTCTGCTGCTTGTGACCATAGACCCAGACCAGCGCCATGTAAGGGACGCCGTGCGCCACGACGTTGAGCGCAGTGAAGACAAGGTCGTTATCGAAGGTGACAATACCAACCCACCAGGAAAGCGCCGTACCGGCCATGAGCAGCAACTTGGGCAGATTAAGGAAACGCTCGCGCCGCCACGCCACCGCCTCCTTCAGAACATAGGCTATCGCCACCAGCGCATAAAGCATACCGGCCATGTTCGCCAGCCAAGGCAGTGGAAAATGAAAAAAATCGCCCTCGGCAAACCAGATGATGTTTTTGCTGTGCGTGTGCCAATAAACCAACGGATAGATTGTCGCGAGATAGATCAAGGCCATATCAACACGCCGTGACCACAGCGGCCTGTCGCGCTCACCCCGGCTGTAGAGCATACAAAAGCCGTATTGCTGGCGAACGAAATGGAATACCGCAGCGTAGGCCAGCACCCGCCAGAACAGCGCACCATCGCCGATGGCATAAATTGCCCAGCCGATGAACAGCAGCGCAATCGGTGTCAGCAAATAGAGACGCGGCCTCGCTTCGATTTCAGCACGGTCGAAATAGGTGCGGTAGAGCGTGCTATAAACATGGCTGACGTCAACGCCCATGACCAGCACCGCCCACAGCCATTCCGGTGTTTCACTGAACGCCTGAGCATCATCGGCGAAGAACAACACCAGCGCCGTGATCCAGAACGCCGGGCCAACGATCCATAGCAGATCGAAACGTGCAGAGGCCAGCCAGGGTTGCGCAGGGCGGACTGCGAAGGGCACGCCAGAAACCACTACAGCGCCGCACCGGACTCAATGAAACGCTGAGCATTTCGCCCGCCTGCCTTGGCCTGATACATGGCTACGTCGGCGCGCTTGAGCACCTCGGCAACGCCCTCTCGCCGCTCGCCAAACAAAGTCACACCGATGCTTGGCGTGTTGCAATAATCATGGCCGGCGAGCCGATAATTCTCACCAAGCCGCTCCAGTATTTTCTGGCCGACAGCCGTGGCATAAGCAGCAGCGACCGTCGAGTCGCCGCTCAACTCTTCAAGCATCAGAACAAATTCATCGCCGCCCAGACGGGCGACCGTATCACCCTCACGAACGCAACCCAGCAAGCGCTCGGCCACCTGCTGCAACAGTAAATCGCCGATATCATGCCCCAGCGTATCGTTAAGCGCTTTGAAATTATCGAGATCGATAAACAACAGGGCACCCTGATTTCGGGTACGCGCACTCACCATCAACGCCTGCCGCAAGCGGTCGAGCAGAAGCCGCCGGTTGGGCAGATGGGTTAGAGGATCGTAGAAAGCCATGCTCCTCATCTCGTCTTCTGCCGCCTTGCGCAAGGTAATGTCGGTCAGCGTCGCGACGTAATGAGTCAGCATGCCATCCTGCCGCTTGACGGCAGTAATGGTCAGCCACTCAGGAAATAATTCGCCGCTCTTGCGGCGGTTCCATATTTCGCCCTGCCAGGCACCGTTTGCCTCAATGCTTTGCCACATCTGCACGTAAAAATCCGCATCGTGCCGCCCGGACTTGAACAGGCTCGGCGTTTTGCCAATGGCATCCTCAGCGGAATAACCGGTAATTTCACTGAAAGCGTGATTGACGCGCAGGATGACTCTCTTCGCATCAGTAACAAAAATCCCCTCCTGTGATTCAAAAGCCGTGGCTGCAATCCGCAGCTCCTCTTCTGCCCGCTTGCGCCTTGTGATGTCGCGAATGTACGCAGTGAAAATATCCTCGTCATTTTGTCGGATCGCCGTAATGGCCAACTCGACCGGAAACTCCGAGCCATCACGGCGCAGCGCAGTAATTTCCACGCGCTGATTCATAATATGTTTTTGACGGGTTTGTACAAAGCGGGCAAGACCATGGGCGTGCGCAGCGCGATGCTGCTCGGGCACGATAACATCGGCCATCAGACGGCCAAGAATCTCGTCCTTTTTCCATCCAAAAATCGCTTCTGCCGCCGGATTAAAATCAATCAAGCGACCGGCGGCATCGATACTGATCGCACCATCAAGCGCCGAATCGAGCGTCGCGCGCAAACGTGCGGCACTATCCTGCAACATCGCTTCTGCCCGTTTGCGCACGGAGATGTCGGTCAGCGTGCCGACATAGTGAGTAACCATGCCATCATCGTTTTTCACAGCGGTGATGATCAGCCAGTCCGGGTGAACTTCGCCATTCTTGCGCCGGTTCCAGATTTCGCCATGCCACTCACCGGTACGTTTGATGCAATCCCACATCGCCGAATAAAAGGCGGCGTCCTGAACGCCGGATTTGAGCAGCGTCATGCGATGGCCGATCGCTTCCTCGGATGTGTAACCGGTTGCTGTGGTGAAGGCGAGGTTGACCTTGAGAATCACATTATCGGCATCGGTCACTACGATCCCTTCCTGTGATTCGAAAGCGATTGCCGCAACACGCAACTCCTCTTCAGCCGCCTTGCGGACAGAAATATCGAGCTGCGTACCCGCCGCACGCAAGGGCTTGCCGTCAGCCCCCCGCTCAACCACTTTGCCGCGATCAAGCATCCACACCCAGCACCCGTTCTTGTGGCGCATCCGGTATTCAAATTCGTAGGCTGCACTCTGCCCCTTCAGATGAGCCATTACCGCAGCCTCAACGGCCGGCAGATCGTCCGGATGCGTCCACCGCCGCCAGTTGTCGATATGTGGATCAATGTCTGCCAGCGTGTAGCCAAGCATGGCGCAGGTACGCTCGTTGAGCACCAGACGGCCACTCACAATATCCCAGTCCCACATACCGAGCTCAGCCCCGGCGAGCACCAGTTCAAGGCGCTCCTGCGTTTGCGCCAGACCTTGTTCAAGCCGCTTGCGGACCAGCGCATGCCGGATGGCGCTGCCCAGCACATGGTATTCAAAGCGGCCCTTGACCAGATAATCCTGCGCACCGGACAGCAAGGCAGCAGCAGCCTGCTCATGGTCATCATTGTTGGTGAGTATTATGATGGGCACGCCGGGCGCCGCCTCGTGCATCGCCTGCACCGTGGCAATACCGTTTGAATCGGGCAGCGCCAGATCGAGCAGCACCACATCCGGCAAGCAACGGCTGGCCATGTCGATAGCTTGGGCCAACGTTGTAGCCCGGATCACAGCATCACTGTCAGCACGAGGGACGAGCCCGGCCAGGCGGACACAATCACGTAGCGAATCAAAATCGCCGGTGCCGTCAACGATGAGAATCTTCGAAAGGTAACTATCGTTCGTATTCATTTTCTCACTGTGATCATGCAAGAGATTGTGGTAGCCACATCAAGCAGCGGCGCTATCCGGTAGAAGGCATCGTTGCAAACACGATCCCGCTATCTGGTTAAATTATGTCACTTTCTCGCAACCACCGATATTGCCCTGAATCAATGGAATGGCGCGCTTCGACGATTATCGCAGCGATTGCGCTGACGGCGCTTTCACAGCGACAATGAACCCCCTATTTCGCACCAGGCTCATCAACGTGAAACGCCACTTCCCGCGCTCTTCACTTTTTGTCGGCACGGCAAGTGCGCTACTTATCGCCTGCACGGCGCCCGTGCAGCGACCCGCCATCGACTGGCAGCCTTCGCCCAACTTTGATGCACGCCGGGCAAATCTGGTGGTTATTCACCACACCAGCGACGCGACGGTTGAAGAGGCACTGCGCACACTGACCACACCGGAACGCAAGGTCAGCGCGCATTACCTGATCAGCCGCGATGGCTCGATTATCCAGCTCGTCGAAGAAAGCACCCGTGCCTGGCACGCCGGCCAATCGTGGTGGAACGGTCAGACCGACATCAACTCAGCATCGATCGGCATCGAGCTCGACAACACCGGCAGCGAGCCTTTTCCCAGCGTACAGATCGACGCGCTGCTCGGATTGCTGAGCGGCATCAAAGCGCGTCACAAGATCCCGAGCGCCAACTTCATCGGCCACGCCGATGTTGCTCCCGACCGCAAGGATGACCCCAGCGTTTTCTTCCCCTGGGCGACGCTGGCGCAAAATGGCTTCGGCCTGTGGTGCACTCCGCCGTACCCGGCAGCGCCGGCCAACTTCGACCTGCCGCTCGCGCTGACGGCACTGGGCTATGACCCGCGCAAACCAGAGGCATCAAGACAGGCTTTTCGCCTCCACTTTGTCCGTGAAGACGAAAGCATGCTGCCCGCCGGCGCAGAAAGCGATTTGTTGCACTGCCTACTGCTGCAAAAGGCCACCCCCAACGCGAACTGATCGCTTCAGCCGGTCGACGTCGCCCCGGTTTCATACGCCCGCAAACGGGCACGCAAAGCAGCGAGTTCGGATTCCAGCGGGGCAACGAGGCGATCGATATCCGCTTCGGTATATCGCGGCGTGATGTGCTGCGGGCAATTCCAGTCATAGGCTTCGACATCAATGAGAACGGCGCGCTCGATGCGGGCGCGGTAGGCGGGATCCTCCAACCTTGCAATGAGACCGGGGTCATCGGCCTGCGCGACGATCCGTACACGACCAAAAATTTTCAAGCGGCGGCGCCCGGCATAATCCATCAGGATTATCGATATGCGATCGTTGGTTTGAAGGTTGCCGACGCTGACGTACTGTACGTTTCCGCTGAAATCGGCATAGCCGATCGTGCGTGCATCGAGCACTTTGAGGAACCCGGTCGGGCCACCGCGATGCTGTACGTAGGGCCAGCCGGTTTCACTGACGGTCGCCTGATAGAAACTGTCGCGCTGCGCGACGAAGGCAGCCTCCTGAGCGCCAAGACTATCGCGACGGTCAGGCGAATGATCAAGTGCCGCGTATGAATTTCGGCTCCCCATGCGCGTCTGCATGGCGCGCACAGCCGGGGTAAAAGCAAGGTCTGAAAAGGCTCGTGACATGATCGGCTCGCAAGTAGGTGAGGTGGTGTAGAAAGCCATGCCCGGTTTCTTCCGGGCATGGCTTTCGCCCATGCGCCGCAGCCTCAGGCAGCAGCTTTCAGCACGACGCGGGGAAAATCAACTTCAGTCTGAACGACATTGTTGATGTAATTGGTCAGCACGTTGAGCGAGACGTTGAGCACGATCTCGATCACCGCTGCGTCGCTAAAACCGGCCAGCCGTAACGCTGCCAGTTGACTGTCGCTGACTTGCCCGCGCTGCGCGGCCACTGCCAGGGCGAACTGCAGCGCGGCATCGGCCTGTGCATCGTGCGAATGCGCGTCGCGTGCGGCGTCGATTTCACTGTCGTCGAGCTTGGCGACATTCCGTCCGAGGTAGGTGTGCGCAGCAAGGCAATATTCACAGGCGTTGTATTCGGCGATCGCCAGGGCAATGCGCTCACGCAGGCCCGCGTCGAGCGTGCCCTTGGAGAGCGCGCCGTTGAGCAACAAATAACCTTCAAGGGCAGCGGGGCTGTGAGCAAGGACCTTCATCAGGTTGGGAACCACGCCCAGCTGGGCTTTGACGGCATCAAGCAGCGGCTTGGCTGCGGACGGAGCTTGTTCGACGCTTGGGATAACGATACGTGACATGTTGATTCTCCTTCAGGTTTATTGGTTGAATTGCTCGCGTTCAGGCGTTGTACTGCGAACGCTTGCCAGTCTATATAATTCCAATAAATATAAGAACAGCCATATAATACAATTAACACTTCCATTATATGGAACAATATGGATCGCCTGTATTTGATGACCGTGTTTGTGGCAGTGGCCGAAGAAGCGGGGTTTGCCGCAGCAGCACGACGCCTGAAGATGTCACCACCCGCCGTGACACGTGCCGTGGCTGCACTGGAAGAGCGCCTTGGCGTGCAGTTGCTGACGCGCACAACGCGCATCGTGCGAGTGACCGAGGCAGGCAAGCGCTACCTGGAGGATGGACGGCGGATCATTAGCGAAGTCGACGAGGCCGATGAGGCAGCGGCCGGCATCAACGCCACGCCGCGCGGCCAGTTGGCAGTCACCGCACCGGCCCTGTTCGGGCGCCTTTTTGTCACGCCGGGTATCGTCGAGTTTCTGCAGCGCTACCCGGAAACAAGCGTCTCGACGCTGTTTCTCGATCGCGTGGTCAACCTGATCGACGAGGGGATGGATGTCGGCATCCGCATCGGCGCCCTGCCCGACTCCTCATTGCACGCCATTGGTGTCGGGCAGGTGCGCCAGGTGGTTTGTGCCGCGCCCGAGTATCTCAAGAAGCACGGTACGCCGATGAGTCCCGGCGACTTGCGTCGGCATGCAACGATTGCCGCAAGCGCTGTCACACCAGGGGCAGACTGGAAGTTTTCGCGCCTTGGCGACGCCGCATCGGTACGTCTGCAGCCGCGCCTGCAGATCAACACCAACGATGGTGCGATTGGCGCGGCGCTCTGCGGTTTCGGACTGACTCGCGTACTTTCGTATCAGATCGCTTCACACCTCGAAACGGGCGAGTTGCAAACGGTACTCGGCGACTACGAAGGTGCCCCGCTACCGGTGCACGTCATCTTCCGCGAAGGGCGTCGCGCCTCATCAAAAGTACGTGCCTTTGTCGACCTGATGGTTGCTCGCCTGCGGGCTGACAAGGCATTGAACTGAGCAGTCTTCCGGTCGCCTGCCTGCGACCCGTAAGTTGCTAACCGGCCGACACCACGCGGTTGCGCCCTTCCTGCTTGGCTTCGTACATCGCCGAATCGGCGCGACTGAAGACGTTTTCGTAGACCTCATTGGCGCGCAACTGGGCCACGCCAAAGCTGGCCGTTACAGGCAGGCCGGAGGGCTCCAGATCCTCGATTGCGCTACGTAACTGCTCGGCCTTGCTGACGCCAAGATGAACGTCACACCCCGGCAGCACAACGATGAACTCTTCACCGCCAAGGCGTGCGACCAACGAGTTTTTACCCGCCTGATCACGCAACACTTCGGCAATGGCGGCAAGAACCGCATCACCGGAGGCATGCCCGAAGTTATCGTTGATCCGCTTGAAGTGATCAACATCAACGGCGATTAGCGTCAGCGGGCTGTTGCTGGCATTCGCCTCGCTGACCAGCAGTGGCATGCGCTCACTGAGATAATGCCGGTTGTAGACGGCCGTCAAACGATCCTGCATTGCCATTTCATGGAGAATGCGGTGTTGCTCTTCGAGGTGGTCGAGCGCCTGCCGAAGCTGTATGAGGTTGCGCACGCGCACCTGAAACTCTTCAGGCACCACAGGCTTCAGGACGAAGTCATTGGCACCGGAACGCAGCATTTCGATACGCCGGGGCACATCGTCAAAGCCGGAGATGGCGAGAATCGGAATACTGCCCGTACGCCCGGTGATTGTGCGTATACCGCGGATAACGCCAAGGCCGGTCAGCGCGCCTTCGAGCATGTAATCAACCAGCACCAGATCGAATCGATGCTGCGTAATCGTTTCCAGCGCAGCCTCACCGGTGCTCACGCGAATCACCATCAGGCCGAGCGCTGCAAGCAGTTTTTCCAAAAATGCGGCCTGAATTTTGCTGTCTTCAACCAGCAAAACCCTGCCTGAAAGATTGGCCGAAGCGCTGGACGCCCAGCGATCGACGTAATCCTCGAATACGACGCGCTCATCCTTGCGGAAACACTCGGTCACGCCCTGGCTGACCGCCTCTGCAGTGACGCTCTCCTGCGACGAGGTCAGCAACACAGAGGGGTGCTTGCCGATCAGGCCACGCGCTTTTGCCTCGACAAAAAACTCGATCCCGGTCATGTCACCGAGTTGCATCGAAAAACAGAGAAAATCAACGTGGTCGACCGTCAGAGCGGCAAGCGCTTCAGTCGCAGTTTCAACAGCAATCGAGGCTACGTTATTCTTGGCGAACAGGGACGTGAGCACGTTCCTGATCATTCTTGACGGTTCAACGATCAACGCTTTCACGGCACACTCCGGGTTGGCGAAACGAGGCAACTACCGAATTGCTTGTACAGAGGGCAAGCACTTGGGACAATGTTGCCATCAACGATCACAAATGAGAAGAAGAACATGAGCATCGCACAGCCTGCACTGAGCTTCCTCGAAGCACGCATCCTTGGCGTACTGATCGAGAAGGAAAAAATCACGCCCGACGCCTACCCGCTGACCTTGAATAGCTTGTCGGCGGGCTGCAATCAGAAGTCATCGCGCGACCCGGTGATCAACGTCAGCGAATCCGAAGTACAAACAGCTCTGGAGACCTTGCGCGGCCGAACGCTGATTCTGGAAACCTACGGCGCATCCGGCCGGGTGCTGCGTTACGCGCACAACTTCGGCAAGGTCTACGGCCTGCCGGCCGCCAGTGTCGCACTCCTCGCCATGCTGGCGCTACGCAGCGCGCAAACGGTGAGCGAACTGCGCGCCAATTGCGAGCGCCTATACCACTTTGATGATGCTTCGTCGGTTGAAGCCTATCTGGAAGAACTCGCCGAACGCAGCAGCGGTGCGCTGGCGTTCAAGCTGCCCAAACAGTCGGGATCGCGCGAGCATCGCTGGGTACATTTGCTCTGTGGCGAAGCGGCCATCCCCGTCGACATTGGCGATACCGGCCATCGAGGCACGGCAACGCGCTCCGAGTTGGAAGAGCGTGTTACCCAACTTGAACAGAAAGTCGCCGAGCTGCAGGCGGCCATCAGCGCAATTGCATTAAAATCCTGAACCCCACCACAGAGACACAGAGGCACAGAGATTTCACAGAGAAAACCATTTCCTTAAGGTTTTCTCTGTGTTCCCTCTGTGCCTCTGTGTCTCTGTGGTGGATTTTGAAATCAAATTCGATTGCCCTGGTCAAGGCACAACATTTCCTACCAGCCTGCAGTAACCACCTTCTCTGCCCAGAACAGGGCGGTGATCGTCTTGGCATCGGTGATCTCGCCGCTGCGTACGGCAGCAACAGCTTCTTCCAGCGACAGGCTGAGCACATCAAGAAACTCGCCGTGATCGAGTTGAGGCGCTGACTCGCGCGTCAGGCCCCGCGCCAGGAAGATTTCAATACGTTCGTCTGAATAACCGATGCACGGGTGCATGACACCGAGGTAGCGCCAGTCGCTGGCGCTGTGCCCGGTTTCTTCGAGCAACTCGCGGATTGCGGTGGCGAGAATCTCTTCACCGGCATCAATCTTGCCGGCCGGCAGCTCAAGAAAGGCACGCCGCAGCGGATAGCGGTGCTGACGCTCGAAAAGCAGCCGCCCATCGCCCTGCTCGGCGATGATCACGACAGCGCCGGGATGAACAACGTATTCCCGCACACCTTCATTGCCGTCCGGCAGCGTTACCCGGTCAAGGCGCACATCAAGCAGCTTGCCCTTGAAAACTTGCGTGCTGTCGAGCTGTGCTTCGTGGAGATGCGGGTGATCATTTTTCATCAGACGATTCCTATAAACGAAAACGCCGTGAAACAAGTCCTCTTGGGGGACGCCCCGACTAGCGGGGCGTTTTCTTAAAACATGTCACACTCAGAGCGAACGCACCAGCGAATAAGCACAGATCGACATCAACGCCTGCGGGAATATCCCGAGCAGTGCAACGGCCAGGCCGTTGGCGGACATCAACAGCTTCATGTCCATTGGCGCCTTGATCGGCGTCATGTCGCTAGGCTCATCGAAGTACATGATTTTGACGACACGCAGGTAGTAGAACGCACCAATCAGCGAGAAGAACACGGCGGCGATGGCCAGCCACAGATAACCTGCCGCAACGACAGCCTGCAGCACCGAGAGCTTGGCGAAGAAGCCGACAAAGAACGGCACGCCGGCCATCGAGAACATCATCATCATCATGATGAAAGCAAACCACGGGCTGCGTTTGTTCAGCCCCTTGAAATCGGCCAGTTCGTCCGACTCGAAACCGGCACGGGCGAGCAGCAGAATCATGCCGAAGGTACCGGCGCTGGTCAGCACGTAGGTAACAACGTAGAACATCGACGAGCTGTAGGCATTGAGCGCGAAGCGTGCATCGCCACCAACAACACCGGTGACCAGACCGAGCAGCATGAAGCCCATGTGCGAGATCGCCGAGTAGGCCAGCATGCGCTTGAGGTTTGTCTGCGCAATGGCAGCAAGGTTGCCGATCGCCATTGAAAGCACAGAAAGGATGATCAGCATCATCTGCCAGTCCTGCGCCAGGACGATCAGCCCATTGACCAGCATACGCATGACGATGGCGAACGCAGCGAGCTTCGGCGCCGACGCGATAAACAACGTCACGGCCGTTGGCGCGCCATGATAAACGTCTGGAATCCACATGTGGAAAGGCACAACGCCGAGCTTGAAGGCGATGCCCGAGACCAGGAAGACGAGACCAAAGATGAGGATGGTCTTGTTGGCCTGACCGGCATAAAGGCGCTCAGCCACGCCGGTAATTTCGAGCGTACCGGTGGCACCGTAGATCATCGACATGCCGTAGAGCAGCAGGCCGGAAGCCAGCGCGCCCAGCACAAAATACTTCATCGCCGCTTCAGTCGCAGTCACCGAATCGCGATTCAGCGCAACCATTGCGTAAAGCGACAACGACAGCAGTTCAATACCGATATAGATGGTCAGGAAGTGATTGGCGGAAATCATCACCATCATACCCAACGTAGCAAACAGCGACAGCGTATAGAACTCGGCCCGGACGATCTGCGGGCGATCAAGAATGTAGCCACGCGAATAGAGCAGAACAACGAATACCGTGGCATAGAGGAACAGCTTCAGCACGCTCCCCATCAGGTCGTCTACATACATGTTACTGAAGGTGTAAATAATCTCTCCGGTCATTGTCCCGAAGGTGGCGACACCTGTTCCGACCAGCGTAATCAGCGTCAGCGCGAAGGTCAGCGTGCGCTTTTTATCCTTGACGAAGAGATCGACCATCATGATTACGCAGGCCATCGTCAGCAGGAAAATCTCCGCACTCGCGGGGATCAGATCGGGCAGTGCAAATTGCATTTCGGCGAGAGTCATAGCGGCTACCAATTATTGGATCTTGCTGACGGCGACGTGACGCAGCAGTTCATTGACCGAGCTGTGCATGACGTCGGTGAAGGGCAAGGGGTACACACCCATAACCATCGTACCGATTGCCAGCAGTGTCAGAATCAGGAATTCACGGCCGTTGATGTCGGTCATTTCGGCCACATGGTGATTGGTCACCGGCCCGAAGATGACGCGCTTGTACATCCACAGCGTATAGGCGGCGCCGACGATCATCGTTGAAGCGGCAGCAAAGGCGACCCAGAAGTTGAACTTGACGGCACCGAGAATGATCATGAATTCGCCGACAAAACCCGAGGTCGCCGGCAGGCCGGCATTGGCCATACCGAACAGCATGAAGAATGCAGCGAACTTCGGCATGGTGTTGACCACACCACCGTAATCGGCGATCTGCCGTGAATGAACACGGTCGTACATGACGCCAATGCTGAAGAACATTGCGCCGGAAACAAAGCCGTGCGAAACCATTTGAACCAGCGCACCTTCAATGCCAATGGCGCTGAACATGAAGAAACCGAGCGTCACAAAACCCATGTGGGCAATCGACGAGTAGGCGACCAGCTTCTTCATGTCTTCCTGAGCAAGAGCGACGAAGCCAATATAAACGATGGCGATCAGCGACAGGGCAACTACCAGCCCGGCCAGCTCGTGCGATGCATCGGGTGCAATCGGCAGCGAGAAGCGCAGGAAACCGTAGGCACCGAGCTTCAGCGCAATGGCCGCCAGCACGATGGAACCTCCGGTCGGCGCCTGCACGTGCGCATCCGGCAACCAGGTATGCACCGGCCACATCGGCACCTTGACAGCAAAGGCAACGAGGAAGGCGAGGAACAGCCACGTCTGCGCGCTCATGCTGAGCGGCAACTGGTGCCAGTCAAGAATCGAGAAGCTGCCACCCGACTGCACGAACAGATAGAGTTGCGCGATCAGAAAGAGCAACGAGCCAGCCAGCGTAAAGAGGAAGAACTTAAATGCCGCATACACACGGTTATCGCCGCCCCAGATACCGATGATCAGGAACAGCGGGATCAGCGAGGCTTCAAAGAATACGTAGAACAGCATACCGTCGAGTGCGCAGAAAATGCCGTTGAGCAAACCCGACATGATCAGGAACGCGGCGTTGTACTGTGCCACTTTGCTGGTGATGACCTGCCAGCCGGCGAGGACGACGATGACGGTGATAAAGCTGTTGAGGATGATGAAGAGCATCGAAATGCCATCGACACCCAAGTGGTAGTTGATGTTGAAGCGCGGAATCCACGGCATCAATTCGACGAACTGCATGGCCGGCGTGTTGACGTCGAATCCGGTATAGAGCGGAATCGTGACCAGCAAACCGACGACGGCGCCAAGCAAGGCCAGCATACGGGCAAGCGGCGCATTGCGATCGGACCCGGTGGCCAGCACAGTAAAACCGGCGAGGATCGGAACCCAGATGGCGAGGGTGAGGAGCGGAGTACCTGACATATCGTTCCCAGTCTTTTTCTAGCTCAGACGCGCCCGACCCAGAGGGTCAGCAGCACGAAGACACCAATAATCATCGTAAAGGCGTAGTGATAGATGTGGCCGGTCTGGAAGAAGCGGACCATGGTCGATATCCAGCCGACAAGGCGGGTCGAACCGTTGACGATGAGGCCGTCAATCACGGCGACGTCGCCGCCCTTCCAGAGGCCCTTGCCAAGCAAACGTGCGCCACCGGCAAAGACCACATCGTTGAACTTGTCGAAGTAATACTTGTTTTCAAGCAGCGTGTAGATCGGCTCGACACGCGCCTTGATCGCCGCCGGGATATCCGGACGCTTGATGTAGAAGAACCACGACAGCGCGACACCCGAGAAGGCTAGCCAGAAGACCGATGTTTGCACTGCATGCAGGGCCATCGCAGTCGCACCGTGGAAATGATGCGCCAGCTCTGCCATCACCGGATGTGCTTCGGCATTGACGTAAATCGCGCCCTTGAAATAGTCACCGAAGAGCATTGGCTCGATGCCGATGAAACCGATGACTACCGATGGAATCGCCAGCATGACCAGCGGCAGGGTGACGACCCATGGTGTTTCGTGCGGCTTCTGTCCGGGAGCCAGGCCATGGTGTTCTTCGTGTGCGTCGTCGGCGCCATGATGGTCATCGCCATGCGCTGCGTGATCGTCTTTCGCCGCATGATCATCGTGCTTGGCGGGTTTGGCATGGTCGTCATGACCGTGCGCGTCATGCGCCTTGCCGAAGCGCTCTTCGCCGTGGAAGACGAGGAAGTACATGCGGAACGAGTAGAAGGCGGTGATGAAGACACCGGCCAGCACGGCGAAGTAGGCAAAACCAGAGCCGGGGATGTGCGACAGTTGCACGGCTTCGATGATCGAATCTTTCGAATAGAAGCCCGCAAAGAACGGCGTACCAATCAGCGCCAGCGAACCGATCAGCGAGGTGATCCAGGTAATCGGCATGTACTTGCGCAGGCCGCCCATGTTGCGGATGTCCTGATCGTGATGCATGCCGATAATCACCGAGCCGGCGCCGAGGAACAGCAGGGCTTTGAAGAAGGCGTGGGTCATCAGGTGGAAGATCGCCACCGAGTAAGCCGAAGCACCGAGCGCGACGGTCATGTAGCCAAGCTGCGACAGCGTCGAGTAAGCAACAACGCGCTTGATGTCGTTCTGGATGATGCCGAGG
>JBIJCY010000174.1:0-6157 GCA_044344385.1 Rhodocyclaceae bacterium
CCTAGGCCGTCGCCAGCGGGACATCGACGTCGACGTTCGCATCGACGATAAAGGTATCTTCCTTCTGCTCCACGGCAATGGCTACCTTTGGCTCAACCGCCAGCGCCGGTGCGCCGGGCAGGGCGAGCAAGCAGAAAAGCACAAGCAGCCACAGGGCGCGGGGTAGCTCGGCGAGCGTTTTGGTGATTTCTGGCATGACATCCTTTTGCGGGCGGAAGGGGCTGCCATAGCGATAGAGTGACCCAAGCTGCCAGTAGGATCAGTGTTCTTCGAGCCTTTGGTCAATCTGTTATCCCGTCGACAGATTTCTCGACAGAAAGTTTCTGCTATCGACGGTTCTGCATCTGAAACAGAGGCCTATCCGGTTCCGCCGATACCACTACCCCGGAGCTCATGGAAGATATCCGGGGTGCTGTAAGGGTGTCGTTCGTTCATGTCGGACTCTTCGCTGCGCCAAGGGCGAACGGAAGCTACCGGTCAGGTGAGGTGGCGGCTGGTTGATGTTTTCGGCGGGTCACCAGGATGGGTGGATAAGGCGTAGGGAATCGTCAGGAAGGCGATGATCATCGTCACAAAAAAGAGACTGACGAACGGTAAAACCAGCGTTTCAATCATGCCGGATCGGGCTTCGGTTTTCATTTGCGTCCTCCTTTGTTGATCGAATGAGATCAGTGTGAGGGCGCAATATTAAGGAGGGCTTAAGAGATCCAGTTCTTGACGCTAAAAAGTCGGATATCAGATTTTTTGGCAGGCGGGGTCTGATAGCGGTGGTGCGCTTCGCCCCAAGCGGCTATTCCCAGCGGGGGCTCAGTTTTTACCTGGCGGGCGGCCGGTGTCGTCAGGCGGAGTCATCGCCGATGGCCTTTCCATGCCGCACAGCAAGTTTTCCTCAGGTATTCGACGGCACGTTCCATATAGGCATCCGGCCAGTTTGGATCGCGATCGGCAAGTTGTTCCTCGGCTTCGCTTTTTAGGTCGTCTTCCCAGAATTTTCGCAGATCGTCCCGCGTCGCTTCAGGGGCATGCTGGTCAATGAAGCCGACGACGGCCGCCGAATCAAAACCGGCCGTCCGAAAAATGCGGATGACCTCTTTCGCTTCCTTCAGCAACATTGAGGCTTTGGGTGACTGACCGGTCGCAACGAAAAGAAACACCGTGGCCAGTACCGCCGGATCATCCGCTTCACCACGCGTCACGCGATCCCACTCCTTGGCAACCAGACGATCGTATTCCCGCACATCTTCGTCCAGACTCTCGCTGACGAAAAAGACCTGGGCCGTATCACCGTACAGCAGTTTGTCCGCCGTGCGGCCAGGGGCTCGAATCTGCGGCATATCTTTTTCGATAAAGCGATCCATCGCGCGCCGCGCAAGCCGCTGGAAATCCGTTGGTGCATCCTTGAGAAAGGTCTTCAGGCGCTCTTCGTTGAGCTTTGCCTTGGCGTTTTTGGCGGCTTTGATTAGCTGAACAAATGCCGTGCGGGTCGGCAGCTGAAAGGCGGCCTTATCGACGAAAACTACAAGCATGGCGCTGCGAATCAGCGCGTCTGCATCGTCAATGTCGTTGCGCGAAACGCCCATTTTCTTGCCCAACCAGATCGAGAAATCAATTGTGTTCTGGTTGTCCTGGCGAATGGCAAGTTCCGCCTGGTATTCAGAAAGGGCGATCGCGTGTGCGGCTGTTTTCTCATCGAGATAGGCGCGTTGGCTCTCGGGTGAAACGACGCTGTCGTCCATCACCGTACTGTCCGGCATGGCATGCAGGCGCTTGAGCATGTCCGAGCCGCCCTTGGAGTGCGAGAGAAATGTTTTGTCGCGCAGTGATGCGGCGGCGATCTGAAGGTCTCCGCCAGACAAGTCTTCCAGATAGAGACTGATCAGGTTCGCCATGCGGTGCAGTGCCAGTTCAAGCTCGGGGCGCAGGTGTGCTGTACCGAAAAAATTGGCGATCTGGACGATGCCTTTTGCAAAATCTTCCTGAATGCTTTGCAGACGCTCCGGCGTAATGATTCCTTGCGCCACGCCGCAACGCAGCGCCTTGTCAAAAAACAGGCGGCTGTCAAAAGTCGCCAGTGCGGTAGAGTCTGTGGCCATCAAATGGCGGACTCTTCTTCATCGCCCGATCCGTCCGTTGAGCCCGTGGATGCGGAAACCGGCGACGCATTCGATTCTTCGAGGTGTCTTTGCGCGCGGTCACGCAGCGTGATCATCATTTCCTCGAAGGCATCGGGCAACTCGTAACGCAGAATCCACGCGGTTTCCATCCAGTCGCCATCGGCGATTTCCGAACGGGAAAGCAAGGGCCGTGAGTTTTCAATGGAGTTGCCAAAACCCAGGCCATGGTCGATCTCTTCAATTTTCTCCATGAGCCAGGTGTTGTGCGTCTTGGCGCCCGAGTCGGGGTCGAACTGCGGTGCAAAACTGCCGGTGGTGGCAAAGCTGAAGATCTCGTCATAACGGTCTTCAAAGTAGTCGGCCAGCGTGCCGCTGCCGCCGTCGGTTTCGGCGATGACTTCAAGGTACTCACAGGCGGTGGTCAGGTCACGATGCAGGACGGCATTCATCATTGCGCGTAGCCGCTCGCCCGTGCGATCACCATATTGTTTTTCGAAAACGATGGCGCGTGCGAACTGCTCAGGCGTCACCAGCATGTTCACCACCGATTCTTTCGACGAGTCGAACTCACGCATCACCGCGAGCAGATCGGTGGGCTGCATCTCGTCGAGGATGCTGACCAGCGCGTGGTCGCCATGCTCATCGGCAATGGCCGCCAGCGCATACTCGGCGCCGGCGATGTCGCCAGCGAGAATCAACTGAGAAGATTTCAAAACAACCGGGTGCATGCTGTGTCCTTGTGTTCGGATAATGTGGTTTTTGTTTCTGCGGTGCTATCGTTCCAGCGGCTCAAAACCTTGCTCGGAGAGCCAGTCTGCGCCCGCTTCGCTCAAGTCCGCTTCTCCGTCCTCTGCGCCATTTTCGTCGCCGTCATCACCTCGCCCATTTTCTTCGCCACGTTCTTTCTCCACCTCTGGCTCGGGCGCCGGTGCAACATAGGTGTCCTTGTTGCGCAGGAATTCAAGCACTGCGGTCGTCACGAGAAAGGCGTCTCCGCCTTGCGCTTTCAGCGACGCTTCGATCAGTGGCTCGGCCCAATCGGCAACGGTCAGCTCTTTTTTCAGCGTAGACCAGGCAAGAAAACCGGATCGCCCGGGTTCACTCAGCATGATTTTAAGCATGGTTTCCGCTGACTTGAAGCCAAAGGCGCCGTAGAAAACAACCGCCACCATTTCCGGGCTGAATTCGATCATCGGCAGGATGGCATCCATCGCCTTTCGCTTGTCGTTCAGGCGCTTCTGCAATACCGACTTACCTTCGGAATCAGTGACCAGATCATCGATCTCGTCGTCGTAACTTCTGATGAGGTCGGAAAAGTAGCGGGATTTTTTCATTGAATGGCTTCCAGAATGTATTTTCCCGCAATGTCGCGAGCGACCGCGAGCGGGTTTTCGATGAGACTGCGTTGCCGGTATTCGTCGTAAGCCTTGCGACGTGCGACGTCGGAAAGCACTTCATACGCTTCCTGAACTTCCCTGAAGCGCGCCGCGGCATCCGGTGACGGGTTCTTGTCCGGGTGGTACTGCGCGGCTTTTTTCCGGTAAGCGGCCTTGATCAGATCAGCTGTTTCATTGGGCGGTACGCCCAGGCTTGCATAGTGGTCCCGCATTAAAGTCATTTCTTTTCCTTGTTCTGTGCGCTGTCGGTGTTGATCAGCCGGGGCGACGGAAGTCGTTCGCGATCCATGCGTCGGCACTGCTCGCGCTCAGCTTGAATCCTGGTGCCACGCGCACCTGTGCAAGCTGTTCACCGATGCTGTCGTAGGCGCCGAGCAGGGCGTGCGGATCGTCTTCGTCGGGGACGATGTCGAGCGTGACCTTGATCTGCCCCGATGGCGTGCTTACCGTGAGGTTCTTGTGCAGCGTTGCGTGCAGTTGTTGTTCGTGGCGACGCAGGACTTCCGAGGCGGTCTTGATCAGGGTATTGAATGCCGATGTGTCCAGCGGCTTCGGGTTTTTCTTGTCACGGCCCATGGTCCATGGGCCAACGAGTGCGGGTTCGCGTTCGCCGTCCTTGATCATTTCGACTGCCCATCCGTCATCGTCTTCGTTTTTGATGACGCGCGCAGTCCAGCCATTGCTGCTCCACAATCGCGCTTCGTTAACGGTGGCGGGAAGATCGTCCTCGATGGCCTCGTTCATCACGTCTGCAGGCATGATGCTCAGGATGCCCGCTCGTGCAGGAAATAAACCTTCACGCGCTTGCCCTTTACCGTGCCCTCGTTCAGCTTGCGCAGCGCTTCGCGGGCGATCTTGCGCTCGACGGCAACGTAGGTTGAGAACTCGGTGACGTTGATCTTGCCGATCTGCTCCTTGGCGAAGCCGGCGTCTTTGGTCAGCGCGCCCAGCACGTCGCCGGCGCGGATCTTTTCCTTGCGACCGCCGAGAATCTGCAGCGTCACCATTGGCGGCATCAATACTTCGCTGCCGGTTGGCGTCAGTTCGCTGAGCTTGTGCCATTCGGCTTCAAAGCCATGCAGCTTCTCGATGACGTTGACGCGCTCCATCTCGTTGCCGCTGGCCAGGCTGAACGCCCAGCCTTCCTCGTCGACCCGGCCGGTACGGCCAACGCGGTGGACGTGTACTTCGGGTTCGAAGGTGATGTCGACGTTGATCACTGCTTCGAGTTGGGCAATATCCAGCCCGCGTGCGGCAACATCGGTCGCTACCAGTACGGAGCAACTGCGGTTGGCGAATTGCACCAGCACCTGATCGCGTTCGCGTTGCTCAAGTTCGCCGTGCAGCGTCAGTGCGTTGAAGCCCTGTTTGTGCAGCACGTCGAGCAGGTCACGGCATTGCTGCCGGGTATTGCAGAAGGCGATGGTGCTCACCGGGCGGAAGTGATTGAGCAGCATGCCGACGGCGTTGAGGCGCTGATCCTTGGTGATTTCGTAGAAACGCTGGCGAATCTTCGTCGCCGTGTGCTGCTCGGTTAGCTTCACCTGTTGCGGATCACGCAGGAACTGGCGGCTGAGCTTTTCAATCCCTTCCGGGTAGGTCGCCGAGAAGAGCAGCGTCTGGCGCTCTTTCGGGCAGGAACGGGCGACCTTGACGATGTCGTCGAAGAAGCCCATGTCGAGCATGCGATCAGCTTCGTCAAGCACCAGTGTGTTCAGCGCTTCCAGATTCAGGCTGCCACGATCAAGGTGATCCATGATGCGGCCCGGTGTGCCGACCACAATATGCGCGCCGTGTTCAAGGCTCGAAATCTGCGGGCGCATCGTCGCGCCACCGCACAGCGTGAGAATCTTGATGTTGTCTTCGGCACGCGCCAGACGGCGGATTTCCTGCGTCACCTGATCGGCCAACTCGCGCGTCGGGCAGAGCACCATGGCCTGTACGCCGAAATTGCGCGGGTTGAGCTTGGTAAGTAGGGGCAGCGTAAACGCCGCCGTCTTGCCGCTGCCGGTCTTGGCTTGCGCAATCAGATCATGGCCGGCCAGCGCAATCGGCAGGCTGGCTGCCTGAATCGGCGTCATGGTGAGGTAGCCCAGTTGCTGCAGATTGGCCTGCATGGCCGGCGATAACGGCAGTTCGTTGAATGAAGGGCTGGTGCTGGCGTCAGCAGACGCGGGAGCGGGGCTGGGTGAGTTGATTTTGGTCATGGCGAATTATACGGGAGGCCATCGGCGAAGGGGCCTCTGGCTCAAATTCCCGTGGGGGCGCTTGTGTTTCTTTCTGCGATCCTGCGGTTGATATTCGCTTGTGGCGGCCAGAAATAGAGACATTTTGTCGCGCAGTATTGATGTGGTGCGACAAAATGCACCACGCATCGGATTCCAGAATTAGCTAAAAGCCATTCCGATCAGATGGTTACTAATTTGGCACAAACCTTGCAAGATTCACGCGTTGCTTGTGACACCGGGTCGCGGGCAAAAAGGGAGGGGACACATCAATGAACGTTACACGGCGACAGTTCTTCAAGGTCTGCTCCGCCGGGCTGGGAGGGTCATCCATTGCACTAATGGGTTTCTCGCCGACCGCAGCCCTGGCGGAAGTACGTACCTTCAAGCTCGCGCGCGCCACCGAGACACGGAGCCTGTG
>JBIJCY010000019.1:0-20071 GCA_044344385.1 Rhodocyclaceae bacterium
CCGCGCTTCCATCTTCGGTGTGACGCTGCCGATCGATGCCAGACCAGATAAGTCGCCCTTCACGTCGGCCATGAATACCGGCACGCCGATCGATGAAAAGCGCTCGGCGAGGACCTGCAGGGTGATTGTTTTGCCGGTGCCGGTAGCGCCGGTAATCAGCCCGTGCCGGTTGGCGAGTGCCGGTAGCAGTTCAAGGTCGGTTTGTTCGTGTCTGGCGATGATCAGCGGTGCGGCCATGGAAAACTCCGTAATGCGGTCGGTTGGGGAAAGGTTGGAAGTGTCGAAAGTGCTAGAATACGGGGCTTGATTATCAACCATTTGCGCCACGCTTTGGTGGTGCAAACGCAGCATATAAGACGAGGTTAGCATGGCCGGTCACTCAAAATGGGCCAACATCCAGCACCGTAAAGGTCGGCAGGATGAGAAGCGCGGCGCAACGTTCTCGAAGATTGCCAAGGAAATTACCGTGGCCGCCAAAATGGGCGGAGGCGACCCGGGCTTTAACCCGCGCTTGCGTCTGGCGGTCGACAAGGGCAAGGGCGTTAACATGCCCAAAGACAAGATCGATAACGCCATTAAAAAAGGCACCGGCGAACTCGAAGGCGTCGATTACATCGAGATCCGCTACGAAGGTTACGGTATCGGTGGTGCTGCAGTGATGGTCGATTGCCTGACCGATAACCGTACGCGCACAGTCGCCGAAGTGCGCCACGCCTTCAACAAGTATCACGGCAACATGGGCACCGACGGTTGCGTCGCATTCCAGTTCAAGCATTGCGGCCAGATGTTGTTTGCGCCGGGTACCGACGAGGCGGCGCTGATGGATGCGGCGATTGAAGCGGGCGCCGATGATGTGGTAACCAACGACGACGGTTCGATTGAGGTCATTACGCCGCCGCACGATTACATGACCGTCAAGGAGTCGCTTGAAGCCGCCGGCGTCCAGTCCGAGTTCGGTCAGGTGACAATGAAGGCTGACGTAGAGATCGAGCTGAGTGGTGATGATGCAGTGCGTATGCAGAAGCTGATCGATGTGCTGGAAAACCTCGACGACGTTCAGGACGTTTATACCAACGCGGTGATGGGCGAGTGAAACTTCGCTCTGACACAGGCATGCAGGGCGGCGCACGAGCGCCGCTTTTGCTTTGAGCACTGCGATGCAAGCGCTACGTCCGTTTCTCCCCTTTCTCTTCGTCTTCCTGTGGAGCACCGGTTTCGTTGGCGCTAAATTTGGCCTGCCCTATGCCGAGCCGCTGACCTTCCTGCTTACCCGTTATATTCTCGTTCTCGGATTGATGACGACCTTCGCACTGGCGACACGTGCACCATGGCCGCGCGATGCGCGGCAGATTTTTCATATCGCTGTTTCGGGATTTTTTGTACACGCCCTTTATCTCGGCGGTGTTTTTGTCGCCATCAAACACGGACTGCCTGCCGGCGTGACTGCGTTGCTGGTCGGCACGCAACCATTGCTAACCGCCTGTGGTGCCGGTTGGCTGCTCGGCGAGCGCGTCATCATGAAACAGTGGCTGGGACTGGCGCTGGGGTTTATTGGCGTCGCGCTGGTGGTGGCTAACAAACTTGGTGACGTACCCTTGCTCGCCATGCTGATCCCGGCAGTCGTCGCATTGCTGGCGATCACTGTCGGCACGCTGTATCAAAAGCGTTTCTGCCCGCATTTCGATCTGCGCACCGGCTCAGTGATCCAGTTCCTGCCGACCGCCGTGTTGACGGCAATTGCCGCCGGTACCACCGAAACAATGGTCATCGACTGGACACCGCAATTTGTTTTCGCACTGCTCTGGCTGGTGCTGGTTCTCTCCTTCGGCGCCATCAGCCTGCTCAATGTGTTGATTCGCAGTGGCAGTGCAGTGAACGTGGCCAGTCTGTTTTACCTGACACCGCCGAGCACCGCCATCATTGCCTGGTTCGTGTTTGACGAAACCCTGAGTGGTCTCGCTTTGGCCGGCATGGTGCTGGCCGTGGGCGGCGTTTATCTGGCGCGGGCAAGCAGCAAATGAGCTCGCCGGTAAAGCCGACAGTTCGCATTTTGGGAATTGATCCCGGTTTACGTATTACTGGTTTCGGCGTGATTGACAGTACGGGAAGCAAGCTAGCCTACGTTGCCAGCGGTTGTATCAAGACCGATGCCAAGGCACCGTTGCCGACCCGTCTGGGAACCATTTATGCCGGCCTGCGCGAACTGGTGGCAACGCACCGGCCGGATCAGGCGGCGGTCGAGATCGTTTTCGTTAACGTCAATCCGCAGTCTACCTTGCTGCTCGGTCAGGCGCGTGGTGCGGCAATTACGGCACTGGTTGCCGACGCGCTCGAAGTGGCCGAATATACAGCCTTGCAGGTGAAACAGGCAGTGGTTGGCAACGGCCATGCCGACAAGACACAGGTGCAGCATATGGTACGTCGCCTTCTCGCTCTGCCCGGTGATCCGAGCCCCGATGCGGCTGATGCGCTGGCCTGTGCAATTGCTCATGCGCACGGCGGGCAGGGTCTCGGCGCCTTGTCCACGAGGGGTCTTCGTGTGCGTAATGGCCGTCTGTCCTGAAGGAGAAATACTATGCGTTTTGCCCTCCTCCGCCTTTTTCTGATACTGGGCAGCCTGGGCGCTGTAGCCGGCAACGGCTTCGCTCAGGAAAGCAGCGCGACGCCCGGTTCTACGGCTTTTTGCCTTTTCGAGGTGCCGCTCGTTAGTGAGAAAAGAGTATTTATTAACCTCGGTATTGTTCAGTATGTCGAAGTGTTGCGCGACGAATTGAGAATCTCCTATGGTGGCGGCAACCTCGGCAGCGGCCATGAAGTGCGCGTGCCGATTAAAAATGCCGACGAGGCCAATGCACTGCTGCACCGTCTCAAGCAGGCGGCTGCCGATTGTCAGAGGAAAACCCCATGATTGGTCGTCTCACCGGAATACTGCTGGAGAAGAACCCGCCGCAAGTGCTGCTTGACGTGCATGGCGTTGGTTACGAGGTTGATGTGCCGATGAGCACGTTCTACAACCTGCCGGCCAATGGTGAAAAGGTCACGCTGCTTACGCATTTTGTCGTGCGCGAAGACGGGCAGTTTCTCTACGGATTTGCCAGCGAGTCCGAACGTTTCGCGTTTCGTCAGCTGATCAAAATTTCCGGTGTTGGTGCCCGCATGGCGCTGGCGGTGCTTTCCGGGCTTTCCGTCGGTGACCTGGCGCAAGCCATTGCCCGGCAGGAAGTAGGGCGCCTGATCAAAGTGCCGGGAATCGGCAAGAAGACTGCCGAGCGCCTGCTTCTCGAGCTGAAGGGAAAGCTCGCCGAGACCCTTCCATCAAACATTATCGCCGCGCCAGATAGCCAGCACGACATCCTCAATGCATTGCTGGCGCTGGGTTACAATGACCGCGAAGCGTCGACTGCGCTGAAGCAGTTGCCGGCTGGTTGCACAACCTCGGACGGTATTCGCCAGGCGCTCAAGCTGCTCTCGAAAGTGTGATGCAAAGATGAATCCCGCACAAAAGCAAATTATCCAGATCGCCCTTGCGGCGTTGCTGCTGATCGGCTGCGTTGCGGTGTTGATGCCCTTTACCGGCACCTTGTTGTTCGCCATCGTTATTTGTGTCACCACGCTGCCGGTGCGCAACCGACTGCTTAGCTTTTGTCGCGGACGCGGCAGCCTGGCGGCGGTGTTGATGTCGGCGCTGTTGCTTGTGTTACTGGTGGCGCCGATGGCCTTGCTTTCGGGCTCGTTGGCTGACGGTGTTGAGCTGGCTATCCGTTTTCTCAAGCCCGTGATGGAAAGTGGTTTGCCAGCGGATGCGCCCGCCTGGATAAACAAAATCCCTTTGGTGGGAACCGGGATCGCCGATTACTGGCATAAACTGGTCGAAAGCCGGGAGGAGATGAATGGTCTCCTGCGGCAGTTTCTCGACCCGACGCGCAAGCTTGCACTGGCGACTGCGTCACTCTTCGCACAGGGCTTGCTGCAATTGCTGCTGGTCATCTTCTTTGTCTTCTTTATCTTTCGCGATGCCGATATTTATGCCGAGGCGTTGCATACCGGCAGTCGCAAGGTGGCCGGCGAACTCGGTGAGCGCATGCTGAGTCTGGCTGAAGGAACGGTGACCGGCGTCATGGTTGGTATTGTCGGCACGGCGGCGGCGCAGTCGCTGGTGGCGATGATCGGGTTCATCATAGCCGGTGTTCCCGGCGTGATCATGCTGACTTTCGCCACCTTCTTTTTCTCGATGGTGCCGGTGATCGGTGCTACGTTGATCTGGTTGGGTGCTGCGGCGTGGCTTTACAACGGCGGTGAAACCGGCTGGGCCATTTTCATGGTTTTGTGGGGCATGTTCGGCATCAGCAGTGTTGATAATTTCGTCAAGCCGATCCTGATTTCACGCACCGCGAGCCTGCCACTACTACTTATCGTCGTTGGTGTGTTTGGCGGCGTGCTGGTTTTCGGCTTCATCGGTCTTTTTCTCGGGCCGACCCTGCTGGCTCTGGGCCGGGTGCTGATCCGCGAATGGCTGGCGCATGCGGATAGCGAAACCGCTTCAGTTTCGTCATGATCGAAACCGACAACTTCAATTCGAATTCGGGAAATTTGCCTGATGACCGCCTGATTTCCGCCGAGGCGAAATCAACTCAGGAAGAAGTGATCGAGCGTGCGCTGCGGCCCAAGCGGCTGGCGGAATACGTTGGTCAGGTCAAAATTCGCGAACAGCTGTCAATCTTCATTGAAGCCGCCAAACGGCGCAGCGACTCGCTCGACCACGTGCTGTTGTTCGGCCCCCCGGGACTCGGCAAGACGACGCTGGCGCACATCATTGCCACAGAAATGGGCGTCAATCTGCGTTCGACGTCCGGCCCGGTGCTCGAACGTGCCGGTGATCTGGCGGCGATTCTGACCAATCTTGAGCCGCACGATGTGCTGTTCATCGACGAAATCCATCGCCTGAGCCCGGTTGTCGAGGAAATTCTCTACCCGGCACTCGAAGACTTCCAGATCGACATCATGATCGGCGAAGGGCCGGCCGCGCGTTCGGTCAAACTCGACCTGCCACCGTTCACGCTGGTCGGCGCGACGACGCGTGCCGGCATGTTGACCAATCCATTGCGCGACCGCTTCGGCATCGTTTCGCGCCTTGAGTTCTACACGCCGGAAGAACTGACGCACATCGTCACGCGTTCGGCGCAACTGCTCAACGTGCCGGCCGATCATGGCGGTGCGCTGGAAATCGCCAAGCGCTCGCGCGGCACGCCGCGCATTGCCAACCGTCTGCTGCGCCGCGTGCGCGATTTTGCCGAGGTCAAGGCCACCGGCCACATCACGCAGGAAGTCGCCGATCTGGCGCTGATCATGCTCGACGTCGACCACGGCGGTCTCGACATCATGGACCGCAAGCTGCTTTCAGCCATCATCGACAAGTTTGCCGGCGGCCCGGTCGGCGTCGACAATCTCGCCGCCGCGATTGGCGAAGCACGCGATACCATCGAGGATGTGCTCGAACCCTATCTGATTCAGCAGGGGTTTTTACAGCGCACGCCACGCGGCCGCGTGGCCACGGCGGCGGTGTATCGGCATCTTGGCCTTGAAGCACCGGTGGCCAGCGGGCAGAACGAGCTTTGGCGGGCGCAGTAGGTGCCGTCACAAACACTTACATTGGCCCTCTGCCATGCTGAACTAAAATGGCGGCCATGAAAAAGCACGAGCAAAAACCCAACGCCTTCACCATCCCGGTTCGTATCTACTACGAAGATACCGATGCCGGTGGCGTGGTTTATTACGCCAACTATCTGAAATTTTTCGAGCGTTGCCGCACCGAATGGCTGCGCGACATCGGTCATGATCAGGCCGATCTGCTGCGTGATCCAGGCATCGCTTTTGTCGTGCGCTCGGTCAATGTCGACTACCTGAAACCGGCGCGTCTTGACGATCAACTCAGCATCGGGCTGGAAGTCGAAAAAATCACCCGCGCCCAGATTTTCTTTCGCCAGCACATCCGGCGCGTCAATCCGGCCGTTGATGGCGGCTGGGATGAACTGGTCACCGGCACGATCCAGATTGTTTGTGTAAACTCCGCCCTCATGAAGACCACCTCGATCCCGCCTTTGTTGCGCACCAAACTGGAAGCCCTTCAATGAACGTCTCGCAAGACCTCTCGATACTGCACCTCATTCTTCATGCCAGCGCCGTTGTTCAGGCGGTGATGCTTTTGCTGGCCGGCGTCTC
Organism: Rhodocyclaceae bacterium; assembly: GCA_044344385.1. Taxonomy (GTDB): domain Bacteria; phylum Pseudomonadota; class Gammaproteobacteria; order Burkholderiales; family Rhodocyclaceae; genus CAJBIL01. Next base: position 6,220 of record JBIJCY010000019.1, read on the forward strand.
GTTCATGTCGTGGTACTACATCTTTCGTAAATGGTTCACGGTGCGCACGGCGCTGGCGCAAACCGAACAGTTCGAGCGTGATTTCTGGAGCGGTGGCGATCTCAACGCGCTCTATCAGAGCGCGGCGAATGACCGGCACAGCGCCGGCAGCATGGAGCGCATTTTTGAAGCCGGTTTCCGTGAATTCACCAAACTGCGCAGCCAGAAAAACCTCGATGCCAAAGATGTGATCGATGGCTCGCGCCGCGCTATGCGCGCCACCTATCAGCGCGAGATGGACAGCATTGATTCGCATCTCGCCTTTCTTGCCTCGGTTGGTTCGGTGAGTCCCTACGTAGGTCTGTTCGGCACGGTGTGGGGCATCATGCACTCCTTCCGCGGCCTCTCGAATGTTGGCCAGGCGACACTTTCTGCTGTCGCACCGGGCATTGCCGAGGCCTTGGTCGCCACCGCGATCGGCCTTTTTGCGGCAATTCCGGCGGTCGTTGCCTACAACCGTTTTGCCCACGAAATTGATCGTTTGTCTTCGCGCTTCGAGTCGTTCATGGAAGAGTTCCAGAACATCCTGCAGCGGCAGATGCGTTAAAAGGAATAAGCGAGCATGCGTCCGCGTCGCCTTAAAAACGAAATCAACGTCGTCCCCTACATCGACGTCATGCTGGTGCTGCTCGTTATCTTTATGGTGACGGCACCGATGATGACGACCGCCAACATCGATCTACCTTCTGTCGGCAAGGCCGCGCAGCAGGCAGAAAAACCACTGGAAGTGATGATCCGCCCCGACCGTACGCTGGCTTTGCGTGATCTGGCGCGCGGCGGTACTGAGCGCGACGTAAGCCGCAAGGAGCTGTCGGCGGCCATCCTCGAAGCGCAGGCACGCAATCCGGATCAACCGGTGCTGATCTCTGGCGACAAGAATGTGAAGTACGAAGCGGTGCTCGAAATTATGGACGAATTGCAGCGCCAGCAGGTCAAGCGCGTCGCGCTGAACGTTCAGGTCAGTGGTAAATAGTCGGCAAATGAGCGCTCAACGTCCGTGATTCCGCTTCCCCAGCCTGAAGTCGCCAAAAGGAAGTCGCTGGTACTCGCCGCGCTGGTGCATCTCCTCCTGATTGCCGCCTTGTTCTTTGGCGTGCAGTGGAAGAGCCAGGCACCATCGTCAGTCGAGGTTGAAGTCTGGCGTGCTGCACCGGCGCCCACACCGGTGCCTGTCGTCCCGCATGAGCCAAAGCCGGAACCCAAACCGGAGCCAAAGCCGGAGCCGAAACCCATCCCGAAGCCTGAGGTAAAACCCCCGGTCAAACCGGATATCGTGGTCAAGGAAGAGAAGAAGCCGCCAAAGAAGGAAGAGCCTAAGAAAGAAGAGCCCAAGCGGGAAGAGCCCGACTGGAAGAAAGAGCTGGCTAAAGAGCAGAAACAGCTAGACCAGCAAAAGGTGGTGCAGGATCAGCGTGCTCGCGCCGACACCGAATCACGTCAGCGCGATCAACTTAAGGCCGATCAGGCTGCTGCAGCACGCTCACATGGACTGGCCGACTATGCGTCAAAGGTGCGCGGCAAAATTCGCGGCAATATCGTTCTGCCACAAGGCATTCAGGGCAATCCGCTTGCTGAGTTTGAGGTGACTCAGTTGCCTTCCGGCGAAGTGCTCGGAGTCAAGGTGCGCAAATCAAGCGGCAACCAGATGTTGGATGGCGCTATCGAACGCGCTATTTTGAAGTCTTCTCCGTTGCCCAAACCGGACCAGCCGGAGCTTTTCGAGCGGACGCTCAAAATTCCTTACAAGCCGTTCGAAGAGTAGTGTTTCGTCGCCCACGCCGGGTGAAATTACGTTTCGTTACAATCCCTTCGCACGCTGAGGCGATATAATCGCGGATTCTTTGACGGACGTCGCTGCTCTCATGTTTAGACCCGTGCTTAAATTGCGTAGCCTGAGCCTGATCGCCTGCAGTGCGCTCATGCTGTTACAGACCCCGGCACATGCCGAACTGACGATCGAAATTACGGGGGCCGGCGCCAACCGTATTCCCCTGGCGATTGCCGATTTTGGCGGCGACCCCGGTGTGTCGCGTGCACTGACTTCCGTCGTGCGCGGCGATCTTGAGCGTAGCGGCTTGTTCAAGATGATTGACACCGCCGGTATGGCGTTGACCGAGGCGTCCAGCCCGGTCTATGGTGACTGGAAAACAAAAGGAGTCGATGCGCTGGCGGCGGGCAGCATTAGTGCCAGCGGTGATGGCCGCCAGGAAGCGCGCTTTCGCCTTTATGACGTGAACAAGCAAGGTGTGCTTGGCGGCTCGGCTTTCGTTACTTCGACGCCGATGCTGCGGGCTGCAGGCCATCGTATTGCCGACGTGATCTACGAGAAACTGATCGGCGAACCCGGTATTTTTTCAACACGCATCGCCTACGTGGTGAAAGGCAGCTCGTCGCGTTACGAGTTGCATATTGCCGATGCCGATGGGCAAAACGCGCAGGCTGCACTGATTTCAAAAGAGCCAATCATTTCGCCGGCCTGGTCGCCCGATGGTGGCCGTCTGGCGTACGTATCGTTCGAGAACAAGAAGCCGATGATTTTTGTGCACTCGCTGGCTACCGGCAAGCGCGTTGTAGTGGCCAACTTCAAGGGCTCGAACTCGGCACCGGGTTGGTCGCCTGATGGGCAACGGCTTGCGGTGGTGCTTTCCAAGGAAGGCGGGTCGCAGATTTTCATTGTCAATGCTGATGGCTCCGGCGTGCGACGACTGGCTAGTTCGGCCGGCATCGATACTGAACCCAATTTTTCGCCAGACGGCCAATCGATCTATTTCACCTCGGATCGTGGCGGCAGTCCGCAGATTTACCGGATAGGTGTCAACGGCGGCGATGCCCAGCGCGTTAGCTTCGAAGGGCCTTATAACGTGACGCCACGCTTGTCGCCGGATGGCAAGTCGATGGCCTTCATCAGCCGGCGTGATGGTGCTTTCCGCCTCGCCGTGATGGACCTGGCGAGTAAGCAAATTCAGATTCTCACTGACTCGCATAAGGATGAGTCGCCAACTTTTGCGCCGAACGGCCGCATGATCCTGATCGCTACCGAGATGGGCGGTCGCGGCGTGCTTTCCGCAGTGTCGATCGATGGCCGCATCAAGCAACGCCTTTCCATTTCCGCCGGTGATGTCCGCGAGCCGGCGTGGGGCCCATTTACCAAGTAATCACATATTCAGTTCTTAAATTTGAAAGCAGGAGAAATACTATGAAACACCCGATGATCGCCGTAGCTCTCTCAGTCACTATCGCCGCGCTGGTCGCCGGCTGCGGTTCTACAGACACCAAGCCCGAGCAGGATCCGGCGGGTGTTGAAACGCGCACGGGCACCGGCATCTCCACGGTCACCGCGAATGATGTGCAAGGCCGTGGCTTGCCCGATGCCCTGACCAATCCTAAGAGCATTCTCTCCAAGCGCAGTGTGTACTTTGACTACAACAGTTTTGAAATCAAGCCTGAGTACAAGGATCTGGTGACGGCTCATGCCAAGTTTCTCTCCGACAACCGCAAGTTCAAGATGCTGATCCAGGGCAATACCGACGAACGCGGTAGCCGTGAGTTTAACCTGGCACTCGGCCAGAAGCGTGCCGATGCGTTGAAGAAGATGCTGGTGCTGCTTGGCGCCCGTGAAGATCAGGTCGAATCGGTCAGCCTTGGTGAAGAGAAGCCGAAGAACGAAGGCCAGACTGAAGCTGCTTATGCCGAGAACCGTCGCGGCGACATGCTTTACAGCGGCGAGTTCTAAATGCCGGCGCGCCGCTTGCGTCACAGTTGCCGTTTTTCCGCGCTGGCCCTGCTGCTTGTCACTCTCGGCATGCAGCAGGTACAGGCGGGGATGTTCGATGACGAAGAGGCGCGGCGTCAGATCCACGACCTAGCGATCAAGACCAACGAGCGTATCGATACCACGGCGAAAGCACAATTCGATCTGATCAATCAGATTCAGGCGTTGCGCGAAGAAAGCGCCAAATTGCGTGGACAGGTCGAAACTTTGACCTATGAACTGGAGTCGGCGAAAAAACGACAACAGGATTTCTATATCGACCTTGACGGTCGCCTGCGCAAGCTTGAGCCGCAACCCGTTGCCGAAGCCAAGCCGGGCGAGGAGGTCAAGGTGCCCGGCAAACCGGTTGCCGACGCGTCTGCCGAAGCGCATGACTACGAGGCGGCGCTCAACTATTTCAAGACCAACAAGTTGAAGGAAGCGGCGGCAGCTTTTGAGGCTTTTACAAAAAACTATCCGGACAGCGCACTCGCGCCCAGCGCACAGTACTGGCTGGGTAATGCCCACTACGCGCTACATGACTGCAAGAAGTCGATCGACGCGCAGCGAGTCGTCGTTGCGAAGTGGCCGGTTCATGCCAAAGCGGCAGACGCGATGATTAATATCGCGACCTGTCAGCAGGAGCTAGGCGATGCCAAAGGCGCCAAGAGTACGCTCGAAGCGGTGCTCATCAAATACCCCGACAGCACGGCGGCCACAACGGCCAAACAGCGCCTGAAAAAGAAGTAAGCCGGTGACGGTCCCTGCGCGAACGGTTTCGCTGAAGATCAGCGAAATATTTTTCTCCTTGCAGGGCGAAACTTCACGCGCTGGCCTGCCAACGGTTTTTGTTCGACTTACTGGCTGTCCGTTGCGTTGCGTCTGGTGTGATACCACGTACGCTTTTTCCGGCGGCAACATCATGTCGCTACCAGACATTCTTGCGGAAGTTGCTCAGCATGGTGTACGCCGGGTGTGTGTGACCGGCGGCGAACCGCTGGCGCAGAAGGCCTGCCTGTCTTTGCTTGTGGCGTTATGTGATGCTGGCCACGAAGTCTCGCTGGAAACCTCCGGCGCGCTGGATATTGCCGGCGTCGATGCACGTGTCGCGCGTATCGTCGACCTTAAAGCACCGGGTTCGGGCGAGTTTGACAAGAATCGCTGGGAAAATCTGGCCCTGCTCAAGGTCTCGGACGAACTCAAGTTTGTTCTCAAGGACAGGGCCGACTACGAATGGGCGCGCGAGACCATTCGCGAGCACCATCTCGATATGCGCTGTCCGTTGCTCTTCTCGCCTGTACAGGGTGATCTGGAAGCAAAAACGTTGGCTGAGTGGATTCTTGCAGATCGTCTGCCGGTACGCTTTCAGGTGCAACTGCACAAGCTGCTTTGGGGTAATATTCAAGGCAAGTAGCCATCCTTGAGGAGCCTGTCGTGACTGATGAACGCCGCCACTATTCCCGTATCGCTTTTCATGCTCCGGCGCAGTTGGTTCTGCTCGACCGCAGTATTGACGTGGTCGTTCTGGATCTTTCCCTGAAAGGCGCACTGGTGCGCCTGCCCGCTGATACCCATATACACGACGACGCCCCATGCACCTTGCATGTGCGTCTTGACGAAATGGGTGATCAGATCTGCATGGAGACCCGGGTTACGCATGTTGAAGGGCGTTACGCCGGACTTGTTTGTCACAGCATCGATTTGGATAGCGTGACGCACCTGCGTCGTCTCGTAGAGCTCAATCTGGGTAGCGAGGAACTGCTTGAGCGTGAGCTTTCAGCTTTGCTTTCCGAGTAGCTGCTGCCGACCCGACAACCCGCCTGAAAAAGGCGGCAACCCTTCTGAATTTGACGGTATATTCGCCACCCCATGAGCGAAAACCATAATCATCCCAAGCGCCGCGCCGTCATTCTTCTCTCCGGCGGGCTCGATTCGGCCACCACGCTGGCTATTGCCCGTGCCGCGGGCTTTGACTGCTACTGCCTCTCGTTCGATTACGGCCAGCGCCATCGTGCTGAACTGGATGCCGCCGTGCACGTCGCCAAGGCGCTGGGTGCCAGTGAGCATCGCATCATGCGTCTCGATCTTGGACAGTTCGGCGGCTCGGCGCTGACTGACAGCAGCATCACCGTTCCCGTCGACGGCGTGCAGCCAGGTATCCCGGTGACCTATGTGCCGGCACGTAATACAGTCATGCTTTCTCTGGCGCTTGCCTGGTCTGAAGTGCTCGGCAGCCGCGATATTTTCGTTGGTGTTAACGCGGTCGACTACTCGGGCTACCCGGATTGCCGGCCGGACTATATTGCTGCATTCGAGATGATGGCGAATCTGGCGACCAAGGCTGCCGTCGAAGGCGCCTGGCTGACTATTCATGCACCGCTGATTGACCTAACCAAGGCCGAGATCATTCGTCGTGGCGTGGCGCTCGGCGTTGATTATGGCCTTACCGTGTCGTGCTACAAGGCGGACGACAGTGGCTGTGCCTGTAGCGTCTGCGACTCCTGCCGTTTACGGCGTGAAGGTTTTGCTGCCGCCGGCATTTCCGACCCCACGTCTTACGCCGCGTAGACATAGCAAACTAATGGAAACTACCTCCTCACCCAGCACTATTCTCTGGCTTGCTTTCGCGCTTGGCGCCGTGTTCGGCGCCGTTGGTAACCGCACCCATTTTTGTACGATGGGTGCCGTATCCGACATTGTGAATATGGGCGAGTGGAGCCGCATGCGCATGTGGTTGCTGGCCATTGCGGTCGCCATTTTCGGTAGCGCGGCGCTGCATGCGAGCGGGCAGATCGACCTTGGAAAATCGATTTATCGCACACCGAATTTCATCTGGCTGTCCTGTCTCGTTGGGGGTCTTTGTTTTGGTGTCGGCATGGTGCTCGCGTCGGGTTGTGCAGGAAAAACGCTGATCCGTATTGGCGGTGGAAATCTCAAGTCGATCATCGTTTTTCTGGTCATGGGGATCATTGCCTACATGACGATTCGCGGGGTGCTCGGCATCTTTCGCGTCAACGTTCTCGAGCGCGTTTCGATCTATTTGCCCGGCGGCCAGGATTTGCCCGCCCTCCTCTCGGCTAGCGGCATCTCTCCCGATACCTCGCTGGCCGTCTGTGCACTGTTAATGGGCGGTGGTTTGCTGGCTTTTGTTTTTGCCAGGCGCGACTTTCTGACCTTCGACAATCTGCTTGGCGGCATCGTTACCGGGTTGGTAGTGGTGGGTGGCTGGTATGTCAGCGGTCACCTCGGCTATCTGGCCGAAGACCCGAATACTTTGCAGGAAGCCTTCGTTGCGACCAACAGTGGGCGCATGGAATCCTTCACCTTTGTGGCGTCGCAAGCCTACACACTGGAGTTGCTGATGCTGTGGTCGGACAGCAGCCGCAAGATGAGTTTTGCCATTGCCGGCACCCTCGGCGTGATCGCCGGCAGTATGGCCTATGCCTTGTTCAGCCGCAGTTTCCGCTGGGAAGGCTTTCGCGACGTCGAAGACACCGCCAACCATCTGGTCGGCGCAGCGCTGATGGGCTTCGGCGGGGTTGTTGCGACGGGTTGCACCATCGGCCAGGGGCTGACCGGTTTTTCAACCCTGGCGGCCGGTTCGATGCTTGCTTTTGCCTCTTTTATCGCAGGCGCAATAGTGGCACTGAAATACCAGTACTGGAAAGTGATGCGCGAAGCGTAGGGTGGCTATTTCTTGCCTTCCATAGCTTTTGCGCAGCGCTGGAGCGTCGCCATCTGTTCTTCCGGAGATTTACCGACGATCTGACAATCAAGGCCCGCTGGCTTTGCTTTTTTCACAACGGGTTCGGGAGTCGTTTCTTTTTTGGCTGTTTCAGGATCAGGTTTGGCAGGTGTAAGGGTTTCTGTTTTCGGCGGCAAGGCGCTGGCGGCAATCGCTTCTGCTGCGACGCCGCTTGCCCGCGCAATTGAGAAATCCCTTAAGGCATGCACCTGCCTGGATAAGCCTGTGACTTGTTCCTGCAATTCGCCGAGCAAGAGCGTCTTCTGCCTTAGTTCTTCTTTTGCCGCAGAAAGTTCGGCTGCCACCGTCTTCGCTGACTGGAAATGGTAGATCGCACCACCCGTCAGCAGCGTCACGAGAATACCGGTCAGCACCGACAGCATGACGACCAGTGTTATTTTCGGTTTGACTTCTGGAGGAGATTCTACTGGTTTTTCTTCCTTGTCTTCGCGTGCCATGGCGCGTTCCTTTGAAAATCCGATAGGTTCAGTGTAAAAGCTACAGCATGCTTGCTGGTTTTTAGCGCACACCCACAAGGCAAATAAAAAGCGTTAACCGCGTATGAAAGTATGCAGGCCTTTGTACCATACGTGCAAAAAAATTCTGCCATGAACATTTGGGCGATGGCTGAACGGCCTATGTGTCTGTGCCGCATTTCTGACCTTCAAGAGTGCTGCTTACATTGCTGGCACAGCAGCACCTCATTCATGTAATATCGCGCGTTAAGCATACAAACGCGGTGTCATTCAGGGAGGGGGCTTCCTGCGGTTGATGACCAAGCCGAAGTGCCTATCGCACGATTTCCGGGTCGTGCGTTGGGCGTTCGCGGAGGTTGTTTGACGGCAGTACCGGATAACAATGGATCAGGCTGTCTCCGATATCCGTAACCGTTTGCTTGTCGCCCGTCTGCCGGCGATGCCGCAGATCCTTCTCAAGTTGATCGAGCAATGTCAGACCGATGAAGTCGGGATGGCAGCCCTGGCTGAGCTGATTGCCAAAGATCCGGGGATGACCGGCAAAATCCTCGGTGTGGCCAACAGTTCCGCCTATCACCGCAACGGTCGAAAAGTCGGTCTTGAGCAGTCGTTGATGACGCTGGGCATCGACATGATCAAGACGCTGGTGATCAGCGAATCAGTCTTTCAGGTTTTCAACAATTTCTCTCATTCGAGCAGCACCGATCTGCGCTGTTTTTGGCAGCACTCGCTGTCAGCAGCGGTGATGGCGCGGGAAATCGCGGAGAAAATGCGCTATCCCCATAGCGAGGAAGCTTACCTTGCCGGCTTGCTGCATGATGTCGGCCGCCTGGCGTTGCTGGCGGCTGCGCCGACGGAATACGGCGTTAATTTTCTCGCCGCAGATGATGAGAACCTCTGCGCCGTCGAGCAGCGGACGCTGCACATCACTCATCCTGAAGCGGGTGCGTGGCTGGTCGAACGCTGGAATCTGGATTCCTTTCTGGCCGACAGCGTCCTCTACCACCATGAGCCGGCAGCACGTCTGGAATCGGCTCATCCGCTCGTCCGCATCGTTCTCCTGGCGCATTTGCTAAGCACCCACGGTGAGGATGATCTGGCCGTCAAAGCAGCCGGAGCGCTGTGCGGTATCGAGGCTGCCGATCTGGCGTTGATCAGCGCGGGTGCCAGTTCGCAAGTTGGCGAGTCGGCCAGATACCTTGGCATCGATTTGGCTGGCGTCGATCAATTGCCGGTACACACGGCGTGTGATTCGGCTGCCCCGGTTCGTGATGTTGTTCAACAACAGCTGACCGATGAGGTGCGCAATCTGGTGCTGACCGCCGAGGCGGGCCGGTCGTTCTCCCGGCAGCAAGGAGAAGCCGGGCTGCATGAATCGGCCGCTCGATCGGCGCGTCTGCTGTTTGATTTTGAAGACGTAATCATTCTGCTGACGAATGGGACGGGCCAGTCACTTGTCGGCGTGCCGATCGGTGAGCAAAAGCAGCGCCTGAGCGAATTTTCCATCGCACTGGCCGGCGGGGGAGTGGTTGCCGAGGTTGCCTTGCAGCGACGGCTCGCCTTTATCGGCCGGGCTGGAAATCCGATTAGTATTGCCGAAGAGCAATTGCTGCGGGCTTTAGGCAGCGAATCTCTCGTTTGTGTGCCGCTGGCTTCAGGGCAGCGCTGTCTTGGCGTGATGATTGGCGGAGTCGCCGCCTGGCAGGTGCCGGGTCTGCAAGTGCGAGAACGCTTTCTCAGGTCTTTCGGCGAGCAGGTTTCTTTGGCGCTTGAGGCGGAGTTGGGCGAACGCGGCGAGTCCTCGCGTCGGGTTGCCAAGCTGGCAAAAGAATACCGGGATGCCTCGCGTCGGGCGGCTCATGAAGTTAATAATCCGCTCTCGATCATCAAGAATTACCTCAGTGTGCTTGGCGACAAACTGGAAAAACAGGAGCCGGTTGCCAGCGAAATGTCGATTCTCCACGAGGAAATAGATCGTGTCGGCCAGATTGTTAAAGGAATGGCCGACCTGAAACCGACCTTGCGTGACGGTGGGGCCGAGGTTAACCGCGTTGTGCGCGATGTCGTCCTTTTGTTCAGAAGTACTGAGTTTGTTCCGGATTCGGTGCGGATCGTCGTGCAAACACAGGACACGCCATCCGATGTTGAGGGGACGGCGGATACGCTCAAGCAGATATTGGTTAATTTGGTCAAGAACGCCATCGAGGCGATGCCAGACGGGGGTGAGATACAGATCGCGAATACCGGGCACGTTAATCGGGATGGGCGTCTTTACACGGAACTTTGTGTCAGGGATAGCGGGCCGGGCATGCCGCCGGAGATTCTGGCGAATCTCTTTTTGCCGGTCCGTAGCACCAAGGGTAGCGGGCATCAGGGTTTGGGTTTGAGTATTGTGAACAGTCTAGTTAAAAAATCTCAGGGATTGATCACTTGTCGTAGTGGTAACAAAGGAACATCATTCGAAATACTGCTTCCGGTCCGTAAGCGCACCAGTTAGTCTGCGCCAAACAGGGATTCGGCATGAGGTGAATATGAACGTTATTTCTGCCAACGATTCTGCCGCAATGAATTTTGCCCTGGGCGGCATTGACCCCCCTGTCTGCCTGTCGACCGAGAATGCGCCACGCCTTCTTCTCGTAGATGATGAGCCCAGGTTGCTGAGCAGCCTTTGCGCATTGCTCGAAGACGGTGAGTGCCAACTGGTTACCGCTGCGTCCGGCGCAGAGGCGGTAGAGCATCTGAGCAAGCTGCAGTTTGACCTGGTTCTTCTTGATCTGCGTCTGCCCGATTTCGGCGGGCACGAGATCATGGATTTCATCAATGCCAAGGGTATTGATGCAAAAGTGATCGTACTTAGCGGTGATACCGAGATCGACGCAGCGATTGGTTCCCTGAAACGCGGCGCGTACGGATATTTGCGCAAACCCTACACCCGCGAAGAGCTGCTCAACACGGTCGACCATGCCCTGCAGCAACGGCGCCTTGAGAATGACAATCGCGATATTGCCTGGCGGCTGGAGTGCTCGGAGAAGCTCTACCGTTATCTTGTCGACAGTTCGCCGGACATCATTTATACGCTCGACCAGGAAGGTCGATTCACTTTTATCAATGATAGGGCGCAGCAGTTGCTTGGTATCGGCCGGGATGAACTGATCGGGAAGCATTATTCGTTGCTCGTGCATGATGACGATATCGAGCGGGCGCGCTACGTTTTTAATGAACGGCGGGTTGGCGATCGCGCCTCGCGGAACGTCGAATTGCGGCTGAAAAGCCTGGGCAGCGAAGATCACGAACGCATCTTTGAAAATACCCTGATGACCATCGCCTTCAATTCGATGGGAATGTATTCTTTGGGCAAAGAAGTTGCCCGGCGCGAGTTCTTCGGTACCTATGGTGTTGCCCGCGACATTACAGAACGAAAGCGGGCCGAAGAGCTGATTTCCTATCAGGCTTACCACGACATTTTGACCGATCTGCCGAACCGTATTCTGTTCAAGGATCGACTCGGCCTGGCCGTGATTCAGGCAAAGCGTAATGTCACCGAGCTGGCCGTCATGTTCGTTGATCTCGATCGTTTCAAACTGGTCAATGACACGCTTGGCCACGTCGCTGGCGACGACCTGCTGCAGCAGGTCGCCGGTCGGCTGAAGCATTGTTTACGTCAGGGCGATACGCTGGCGCGTCTGGGTGGCGATGAATTTACCCTGGTCTTGCCGGAGTTGCGGGGCAGGCAGGATGCCGAGGTGATTTCCGACAAATTTCTCGAATCCCTGCGCAAACCGTTTGTCCTTGATGGCAACGAAGTGCACATTTCGGCGAGTATTGGTATAGCCATTTATCCCGATGATGGCGAATCGATTGATGAATTGCTGCGCCACGCAGACATCGCCATGTATCACGTCAAAGCGCAGGGCAAGGACGGCTATGCGTTCTATGATTGTTCGATGCTCGACGCGTCGCATCAGAAGATCGCGCTGGAGCAAAGCCTGCGCCGTGCATTGGAACAGGACGAGCTGGAAATGTACTACCAGCCTCAGGTGGACGTACGGACCGGCGAGATTCTTGGCGCTGAAGGGTTGATGCGCTGGAATCATCCGGAGCGCGGTCTGCTGACTGCTGGTGAATTTTTGCCATTTGCCGAAGAAAACGGCCTGATGATTCCGATCAGTGACTGGATGATTTGGGCTCTTTGTCGTGACCTCATCAAGTGGAATGCTGCTGGAGGAGACCCGATTCAGCTCTCACTGAATGTTTCGCCACACTATCTTGATCGCGGTGATTTTTTCGACAAAATGCGCGCGGCCCTCACGCACTACAACATTCAACCTTCACAAATTGAGGTTGAAATCACTGAAAATATTTGCATCCGCAACCCGCAATACGCGATCGAACAACTCAACAAATTGTGTCAACTCGGCGTCAGTGTCGCCATAGATGACTTCGGCACGGGCTATTCATCACTTTCTTATCTGCATCGTTTTCCGATCCATACGATTAAGATCGATCAATCCTTCGTCAAGGAAATCAAGAGCGAAAATGGACACTTCCCGGTTGTCCTGGCGATTATCTCGATTGCGCGCGGACTAGGGCTCAAACTCGTTGCAGAAGGGGTTGAGACAGCTACGCAGGCGCGCTATCTTGAGCAGTCGGGTTGTACAACAATGCAGGGATATCTTTACCACCAGCCGCTTTCCTGCAGTCAGTTCGTTGAGTTGCTGCAGAAGAAGCGAGCGCTTAGCGCCTGAAATTAACTGCGTTGCTGATCAAGCCGGCCTCACAAGATTTTCAAGTGGGAGCGGTTGGCTGAAGAAATAACTCATTCCCGCACGGCAATTCTGACGGCTGCTGCCGGAAATGGCGAGAAGTGTGATCTGCATGGTGTTGTCTCCTGTAGCAACGGGTTTGATTTATTTGAGCAAACGCCTGCGTGTCAGCACTGTCGCGATGGAGAAAGCCACAACGGCGATGCCGAGCAATGCGGCAACGTGCCCGATGGCATTGGCCGGAATTTCGCCGAGTAACAGCGGACGGGCGAGTTGTACGGCGTGCGATAGCGGCAGCCAACTGGCGACGGTATGCAGTGCCGCAGGCAATTGATCGGCCGGGAAAAATACGCCGGAGACGAGCAGCATCGGCGTGATGAACAGCGTGAAGTAGTACATGAAAAAATCGTAGGACGGCGCCAGTGCGCAGATGATCAATCCCATCGCGGCAAAGGCGAGACCGGTGAGGAAAATGACCGGGATAACCCACAGAGCGAGCGGCGAGTGGGTCAGCCCGAGCACGCTGATGACGAGTAGGATGGCTAATCCGGAGAGTAGGCTTTTACTCGCCGCCCAGACGAGTTCGCCGGTCAGCACGTGATCAAGCGAGAGCGGCGTGTTGAGGATGGCCTCCCAGGTCTTCTGTACGTGCATGCGCGAAAACGCCGAGTACAGCGCCTCAAAGGTTGCTGCATTCATCGTACTGGCGACCACCGTGCCCGCCGCGAGAAAGCTCACATAACTGACGCCGCCCACCTGCGGAAGCATGCTGCCAAGGCCGTAGCCAAGACCGAGCATGTAAATCAGCGGGTCGGCAAGGTTGCCGAGTACCGAAGGCACCGCCAGCTTGCGCCAGACGAGAAAGTTGCGCCGCCAGACGGGTAGCCAGCGCAGGCCGGGACGAGGGAGGGAGAAGAGGCGGCTATCCATGTTCAATCCCTCAGCTCGCGTCCGGTCAGTTTGAGAAACACATCCTCAAGGTTGGCTGCACGGTGCGTGTAGCGCAGGCCTGGTGTTTCTGACAGTGTGGAGAGCAGTGGCGCCGCGTCATGACAATAGAAGAAGGCGGTGTCGCCGG
>JBIJCY010000176.1:0-6105 GCA_044344385.1 Rhodocyclaceae bacterium
AGCGCATCCGCATGCTGCGCGACCGTCTGCTCAAGGGCTTGTCCGACATCGATCAGGTTTTCATCAATGGCGATATGGAGCAGCGTGTGCCGCACAACCTCAACATCAGTTTCGCCTATATCGAAGGCGAATCGATGCTGATGGCGATCAAGGACCTCGCCGTATCGTCGGGCTCGGCTTGCACCTCGGCCTCGCTTGAACCGTCGTACGTGCTGCGTGCGCTTGGTCGCGAGGATGAACTGGCACACAGCTCGATCCGCTTTACCCTTGGCCGTTTTACGACCGAGGAAGAGATCGACTACGCGATCAAGCTGCTGCACGAAAAAATAGGCAAACTGCGCGAACTCTCCCCGCTGTGGGAAATGTGGCAGGACGGCGTCGACCTGAGCACGGTTCAATGGGCAGCGCACTGATAACGGATTGAAGGAGAAATACTATGGCATACAGCATCAAAGTTCTCGATCATTATGAAAACCCGCGCAACGTCGGTTCCTTCGGCAAGGACGAAGAGGGCGTGGCGACCGGCATGGTTGGCGCACCGGCCTGTGGCGACGTGATGAAGCTGCAGATCAAGGTCGGCAAGGACGGCATCATCGAAGATGCCAAGTTCAAGACCTACGGCTGCGGTTCGGCGATTGCCTCGTCTTCGCTGGTCACCGAATGGGTCAAGGGCAAGACGATTGATCAGGCGCTCGACATCAAGAACACGCAGATCGCCGAAGAACTGGCGCTACCGCCGGTCAAGATCCACTGCTCGATCCTCGCCGAGGATGCGATCAAGGCCGCGGTGGCCGATTACAAGAAGAAGCACAGCGAGTAAAACTCAAGCGATAGAAGGAGAGTCTGCAATGGCGGTTACGCTTTCTGAACAGGCGGCAAAACACGTTGCCAACTACATGACCAAGCGCGGCAAGGGCATTGGTCTGCGCCTCGGCGTACGCACCAGCGGTTGCTCAGGGATGGCCTACAAGCTGGAATTTGCCGATGCGGCAGAGCCCGATGACATTCTTTTTGAATCGCATGGGGTGACGGTGCTGATTGATCCGAAGAGTTTGCCGTATCTTGAAGGGACGGAGCTGGATTACACGCGCGAGGGTTTGAACGAGGGGTTCAAGTTCAACAACCCGAACGTCAAGGACGCCTGCGGCTGCGGCGAAAGCTTCAACGTTTGATGGTGGTGGCTCGCCGGGGCGTCGTTGCTCCGCGCTTGTCGTACTATTCGTACTGCCTGCTCGCGGGCGCCTAGCCTCGGCTTCGCTTATAGGGGTATGCGGCACTGACCGCCTTCAAACCATATGGATTTTTCTGACGATCATTTTGCGCTGTTTGAGTTGCCGCGCACCTTTTGGGTGGATGCGGCGGCGCTGGATGCGCGTTATCGCGAGATTCAGGCTAAGGTGCATCCGGACAAGTTTGCGCATGCCGGCGATGCCGAGCAACGGCTTTCGCTGCAGTGGGCGACGCGTATCAACGAGGCTTACCAGACGCTGAAGAAACCACTGCCGCGTGCGAAATATCTGTTGCATCTGTTCGGGCAGGATGTCGGTGCAGAAAACAATACGGCGATGCCGATGGATTTTCTCATCGAGCAGATGGAGTGGCGCGAGGCGGTGGCCGAGTCGCGCGTTGCCGGCGAACATCACGAGTTGGAGCGGCTGCATCATCGCTTGCAGCATGACATCAGCGAGCGCTACGGTGAGCTTTCCGCGTTGATCGATGAGCATCGTGATCTGGCGGCGGCTGCAGATCGTGTTCGCCGCTTGATGTTTCTCGACAAGCTGCTGTTCGAGATCGACGATGCGATGGCGGCACTTGAAGAATAACTAAAGTAACAACACAGGGACTCAGGCTTTCATGGCACTTTTGCAGATCGCAGAACCGGGCGAGTCGGCCGCACCGCACCAGCACAAGCTGGCTGTTGGCATCGACCTCGGCACCACCAATTCGCTCGTCGCCACCGTGCGCAGCAGCCTGTCGTCGGTGCTCAACGACGAGCTCGGGCGGCCTTTGCTGCCGTCCGTTGTGCGTTATACGGCCGATGGCGCGCCTGAGGTGGGTTTTGAAGCGCAGGACAAGCAGTCGCTTGATCCGCGCAATACCATCGTCTCTGTCAAACGCTTCATGGGGCGCGGCCTCAAGGACATCGCGCATCGCGAGTCGATGCCCTATGACTTTGAAGACGCGCCGGGCATGGTGCGCCTGCATACAGCAGCGGGGATCAAGAGCCCTGTCGAAGTGTCGGCCGATATTTTGCGTACACTCCGGCTGCGCGCCGAAGCCGCGTTGGGCGGTGATCTGGTCGGCGCGGTGATCACTGTTCCCGCCTATTTTGACGATGCGCAGCGTCAGGCCACCAAGGATGCCGCCAAGCTGGCCGGGCTTTCTGTTCTGCGCCTGCTCAATGAACCGACGGCAGCGGCGATTGCCTACGGGCTGGACAATGCTGCCGAGGGGGTTTATGCCGTCTATGACCTCGGTGGCGGCACGTTTGATATTTCAATCCTCAATCTGTCCAAAGGCGTGTTTGAAGTGCTGTCGACCGGCGGTGATTCGGCGCTGGGTGGCGACGATTTCGATCAGCGCATCTTCTGCTGGATCATCGAGGCGGCAAAGCTCAAGCCCTTATCGGTCGAAGATGCCCGTCTGCTTCTGACGCGTGCGCGCGAGGCCAAAGAATATCTTACCCCGCATGGCGTCGCGCCGATCACCGCGCGCCTCAACAGCGGCGAAATGGTCGACTTGAAACTGACCACCGGGATTTTTGCTGAAATCACTCAGACGTTGGTCGCCAAGACCATTCAGCCGGTCAAGAAGGCCTTGCGTGACGCCGGACTGTCGGTGGCCGAGGTCAAGGGCGTGGTCATGGTCGGCGGTGCAACGCGCATGCCGCAGGTGCAGCGCGCGGTTGGTGAGTTCTTCAAGCAAGACCCATTGAACAATCTCGATCCGGACAAGGTGGTCGCGCTGGGCGCGGCGATGCAGGCCAATCTACTGGCCGGTAACCGGGCGGCCGGCGACGACTGGCTGCTACTCGATGTGATCCCCTTGTCGCTTGGGCTCGAAACGATGGGCGGTCTGGTCGAGAAGATCATTCCGCGCAACTCGACAATTCCGGCGGCGCGCGCGCAGGAGTTTACGACCTTCCGTGACGGCCAGACGGCACTCGCCGTGCATATTCTTCAGGGCGAGCGCGAACTGGTGACTGATTGCCGTTCGCTGGCGCGTTTCGAGTTGCGTGGCATCCCGCCGATGGTGGCAGGCGCGGCGCGTATTCGTGTCACCTTTCAGGTTGATGCCGATGGTCTGCTGGCGGTATCCGCTCGCGAACAGACCTCGGGCGTCGAGGCAAGCGTCACCGTCAAGCCTTCGTACGGCTTGTCTGACGACGAGATTGCCGGCATGCTCAAGGACTCGATGGAACACACTCGGGACGACGCTCAGCAACGTGCTTTGAAGGAGGCGCAGGTGGAAGCGCAGCGCCTGATCGAGGCCGTGCAATCGGCACTCAAGTCTGACGGTGAGTTGCTGTCGGCGGAGCAACTGGCAAAGATTGAAACAAGCATCGCCAGCCTGCAGGCGATTGCACTCGGCGAAAATCGTCGTCATCTCACTCTGGCGATGGACGATCTGGAAGCCGAAACAAAGGATTTCGCTGCGCGACGCATGAATAAATCGATTCGCAATGCATTTGCCGGCAAGCGTATCGACGAACTCGAAAAAATCGGTGATTCAGCCAAAGGTAAAGAGGGATGCGCATGACCCAGATCATTATTTTGCCGCATATCGAGCTTTGTCCGGACGGCACCGTCATCGAGGCTGAAGCTGGAAAAACGATCTGCGAGAGCCTGCTTGAAAACGGCATCGCCATCGAGCACGCCTGCGAAATGTCGTGTGCTTGCACGACCTGCCACGTCATCATTCGCGAAGGTTTTAAGGCGCTTGAGCCATCGGAAGAACTTGAAGACGATCTGCTGGATCGGGCCTGGGGGCTGGAGCCGAATTCCCGGCTGTCGTGTCAGGCGGTGGTCAATGACACGCCGCTGGTGGTCGAGATTCCACGCTATTCGATCAACATGACGAAAGAGGGAAAACACTAGGAGATGTCGCGATGAAATGGACAGATATCAACGACCTCGCCATCGAGCTTTACGAAGCGCATCCCGAGGTTGATCCGCTGAAGATCAATTTTGTTGATCTGATGAACTGGGTGATGGCGCTGCCGGATTTTGACGACGACGCCAAACACTGCGGCGAGAAGATACTCGAAGCGATCCAGCAGGCTTGGATTGACGAGTGTGAGTAGTCTCTGAGGAGCGGTGAATGAAACCCGATGATTTTGGTGGTGTGCAGCGCAACGTCCTCGGTGGCCCGCTGGGTACATGTAGCGAGAAGCCAGTGACCGGTTTCTTTCGCGACGGTTGCTGCAACACTGCACCGGAAGATGTCGGCAGCCACACGGTATGCGTGGTGCTCACCGAAGAATTTCTGGCGTTTTCTAAAGCGCGCGGCAATGACCTCTCAACGCCGCGCCCCGAGTTCGATTTTCCCGGGCTAAAGTCCGGAGGGCGCTGGTGTCTGTGCGCTGCACGCTGGCGTGAAGCGCTGGCCGCCGATTGTGCGCCACGTGTCGTGCTTAACTCGACTAACGAAAGCGCGCTGGAAATCATCGCGCTGAACGACCTAAAGCGTCACGCCATCGACCTTAACTGAGCGTGCGCGATGGCCTGACATCACGCGTGTCAGTTATTAATCGAGGACGTGCGACACCAGACCGTCGGCAAGCTTTGGCTCAAACCAGGTTGATTTTGGCGGCATGACCTCGCCGGCGTCGGCAACCGACATGAGTTCGGCCATCTGCGTTGGATGCATGGCGAATGCGACGGCCATTTCACCGCTATTTACGCGCCGTTCAAGCTCTGCCAGTCCGCGGATGCCGCCGACAAAATCGATACGCTTGTCGCGCCGGAGATCAGCGATGCCGAGCAGCGGTGCAAGGATCTGCTCGGAAAGCACCGAGACATCGAGACGGCGTACCGGGTTTTCTTGCGGCACCAACTCCGGCAAAACAGCGAGGTGGTACCACTGACCGGCAAGATACATGCCGCAGACACCGGTTTTCTCCGGCTTGATCGCGCTGGCTGATGGTGTCACGACGTAACGCTGGCCGACGGCCGCGACAAATGCCTCAACGCTCAGGCCGTTCAGATCGCGCACAACACGGTTGTAATCCATGATGCGCATCTGCCGTGCCGGGAAAATCACCGAAAGAAAAAACTCAGCACTGTCGGCTATGTTGTTCTTGCCACGTCGCGCAGCTGCAACGCGCGAAGCGGCGGCCGAGCGGTGATGCCCGTCGGCGATATAGAGACTGGGCATCGCGTCAAAAACGGCGCTGATGCGCGCCACGCTGTCAGCGTCGTCGATTTTCCATACCGTATGGCGAATGCCATCATCGGCGGTTACGTCAGCAACGGGTGTGCTCGTGGTGGCTTGCGTGATCAGGCGTTCGGCTTCGGCACTGTCCGGGTGGGCGAGCAGCACGGGGCCGGTCTGCGCGTTGAGTGCCTCGATCTGACGTACGCGGTCGTCTTCCTTGTCAGGGCGCGTGAATTCGTGTTTGCGGATACGATTGCAGTCGTAATCGACAACCGAGGCAGCGGCGACCAGTCCGGTCTGGACGTGCCCGCCCATGATCAACCGATAAGCATAGAAGCACGGGCTGGCGTCGCGTAAAAGCGCGCCGGAGCCGATCAGTCGCTGAAGGTTTTCAGCGGACTTGGCGTAGACCTCCGGGGCGTAGTGGTCAATCTCAGGTGGCAAGTCGATCTCGGCCTTTGAAATATGCAGAAACGACAGCGGCTTGCTGGCCGCGATTTCGCGCGCTTCCTCACTGGAAAGTACGTCATAGGGCGGCGCTGCGATCGCGGCGGCATCTTCGCTGCGCGGACGCAGTCCGGTGAAGGGGCGAATGAGAGGGCGATTTTGTGGAAAATTCAGTGACAAAAGGGGGCTCCTTGTGTTGGCGGATTCCGGCAGGGGAGACGGAGGGGGCAAAGTCCAACGCAGAGGCGGGGGGGGGCCGCCCAGAAGCTGAAAAGACCGGGA
>JBIJCY010000047.1:0-13896 GCA_044344385.1 Rhodocyclaceae bacterium
AGGTAATTTCTTGCTTTTCTCTGCGTTGCCTCTGCGCCTCTGCGCCTCTGCGGTAAGGGTTTGTTTTCATGCAGTCGTTTAATTAAGGCGATTTGGCAGAACGTCGCGCAGCAGCGTGGCGGCTTCGCGGATCATCGTTTCAGTCGTCTCCCAGTCGACGCAGGCGTCGGTGACGGAGCAACCATATTTGAGTTGTGCAAGGTCATCAGGGATGGGCTGGTTGCCGGCGACAATGTTTGATTCGATCATCATGCCGACCAGTGATTTGTTGCCGAGGCGAACCTGATTGACCACGTCGGTCATCACCAAGGGTTGCAGTTCGGGTTTTTTGTAGCTGTTGGCGTGCGAGCAGTCCACGACGATGTTGGCCGGTAGTTTGGCCTTGGTGAGTGACTGTTCGGCCATTTGCACACTGACCGTGTCGTAGTTCGGCCGGCCATCGCCACCACGTAGCACCACATGACCGTGGCGGTTGCCGCGGGTGCGGACGATCGCCGTGCGCCCCTGGCCATTGATGCCGAGAAAACTGTGCGGGCTCGATGCCGAGAGAATGGCGTTGATGGCGATGCCGATGTCGCCGTTGGTGCCGTTTTTGAAGCCAACGGGTGTCGACAGGCCGGACGACATTTCGCGGTGGGTCTGCGATTCGGTTGTGCGCGCGCCGATGGCTGTCCACGTGATCAGGTCGCCAAGGTATTGCGGAGATACGGGATCGAGTGCTTCGGTGCCTGTCGGCATGCCGATTTCAGCGATGTCGAGCAGAAACTGCCGGGCTTTTTTCATGCCTTGGTCGACGTGGAAGGAGTCATCCATGTCCGGGTCGTTGATGTAGCCTTTCCAGCCCGTCGTGGTGCGCGGTTTTTCGAAATAGACGCGCATGATGAGGCATAGCGTGTCGCTGACTTCCTCCGACAGGGCCTTGAGCCGGCGCGCGTAGTCGAGGCCGGCGACGGGGTCATGAATCGAGCAGGGGCCGACCACGACAAACAGGCGGTGATCCTTGCGGTCTAGTATGTTGCGCAAGACTTCACGGCCCTGCATGACTGTTTTGGCGGCGGTCATCGACAGTGGCAACTGGGCGTGGACATCCTCCGGCGAGGGCATCGGGTCGAAGGCGCTAACGTTGGTGTTTTCGATATCGAGAGTAGTCATCTTCAGGCAATCTGCTTTGGGGGTTAAACAGCACGCTTCGGGCCCTTTGTTTGCCCAAAGTCGTGGTTGAAAAAACGCTGATTTTACCCGCTCTGGCGCTCTTCTGCTGCCAGTTCTCGGGGCACAGGCACGTCTGCCGGCTTTTCTCCCAGCCATTTGTCAAGCAGACTTGTCAGGCTGGATGCCGGATAGGGTTTGACGAGGATATCGTTCATTCCCGCGTCACGGCAATTCTGCTTTGTTTCCGGGAGATCACAGCCTGTTACGGCAACAATGCTGGCGGGTCTCAGGTTCATTTCCCCTTCGCGTTGTCGCCAGCGCCGGGTTGTCTCCCAGCCATCCATCCCCGGCATCCGGCAATCCATCAATACCAGTGCGAAATCACGGGTGCCGTGGGCGGCTTCGAGGATGTCGAGCGCGGCCTGGCCGTGGCCGGCGACGGCTACCTCACAACCGCTATATTCAAGCAGGCGGCGCGTCGCCTCCTGAATCGCCGGATTGTCTTCAACCAGCAGAACACGGCCCCAGTGGCCTGGTTCGGCAGTTGACGGCAACGGAAGGCTTTCGGTGGGCATCGTTTCGCTGCCTGTCTCTATCTTTCGACGGACGGCCCATTGTGCAATCCGGCGCACCAGTGTCTCGGGAGAAACCGGCTTTGGCAGATAGTCGTCCATGCCGGATTCCAGGCAGCTCTCGCGATCACCGCTGATCGCGTGGGCTGTCAGCGCGACGATCGCTACGTGCTCGCCGGGTGCTTCCGCTGCTCGGATACGCCTGGTCGCCTGTCGCCCGTCCATCAGCGGCATCTGGCAATCCATCAAGATGACGTCGGGTTTTATTTCGCGCGCCAGCAGAATTGCCTGCTCGCCGTTTTCTGCGGTTTCGACGGTGCAGCCGTAATGCCCCAGCAATTCTGCGAAAACGCTACGGTTGGTGGCGTTGTCGTCGACCAGCAGAACAACGATGCCTGAGACATCGTCCGTTGTGCCTGTGGTCGCTTCCTCCATTGCCACACCGGCCTGTGCCGCAGCATCGAGTGTTGGCGCTATGGGCAACGCAACTTCCAGACAGAAGCGGCTGCCTTCGCATAGCGTGCTGTCGACCGTGATCCGGCCGCCCATCAGGGTGGCCAACTGCTGACAGATCGCCAGGCCGAGACCGGTGCCGCCAAAAACACGGGTGGTCGAGGTGTCAGCCTGGCTGAATTTCTCGAAGATATGCTCGTGCATTTCCGGTGCAAGACCAATGCCGGTGTCGCTTACCGTGATCTTCAGCGCCGCCGTTTCGGCGTTTGATGAAGTGCATTCAACATGCAGCTTAACCTCACCCTCAAGGGTAAATTTGAGGGCGTTGCTGACCAGGTTGTCCACGATCTGACGAATGCGTACGGTGTCTCCCTCCAGCGTTGCGGGGAGGGGTTCGACAAGGTCGAGAACGAAGTTTAATTCCTTGCGTACAGCTGTCGTGGCATGGGTTTCGGCGAGCGTCGAGAAAAAACGGCGCAGGTCGAAACTCACCGGATCGAGTGACAGCTTGCCGGCTTCGATCTTCGAAAAATCGAGAATGTCGTTGACGATGCCTAGCATCTGCGAAGTGCTGTCACGGGCCAATTGTGTGTAGCGTTGTTGTGTTTTGCTCAGGTCGGTGCGCTGCAGCAGGTCGAGCAGTCCGAGGATGCCGGCGAAAGGGGTGCGCAATTCGTGACTCATGTTGGCGAGAAAGTCACTCTTTGCCAGGCTGGCTGCTTCGGCTTTTCTACTGGCGAGCTGCAATTGCGCCTCGGCTTCCTTGCGCTCACTGATGTCCTCGCAGGTCCACACCACACCATGCGAGAGATCGTCCGGATCAATTGCCTTGAGCGACAGCGAGCACCAGAAAGGCGCGCCATCCTTGCGTTGCATCATCACTTCTTCGCGCACCACTTCACCGGCTGATAGCCTGGGCGCCATGTTTTCTCTCCAGCGTTCATGGCTTGCCCGGTCAGCATGCAGACGCGAGGTTTCCAGTCCCAGCAATTGCTCCGGCAAATAGCCGAAAATTTTTGCCATCTGGTGATTGGCCGCTCTGATGACCCGGTGTTTTATATCCGAGGCGTCGGTATAGGCGATGCCGATCGGTGATGCATCGAGTGTTGTTTGCTGGATCGCCTCGACCTCGGCCTTGGCGACCAGCAAGTCGTCCTCCGCGCGGCGTGCGCGCGATAGCGCCCAGCCGAGTGCGAACATAATCAGGACGAAGACCAGAATGATGCCGACGATGAACAGCCGCATCTGTTGCATGCGTTGGGCCAGTGCAGCGTTGGCTGAGGAGAGCGCGCCCCAGCGTTCGAGCTCGGCGGTGCCGAAATCCTTCGCCAGTTGGCGTGTTGCGGCAAGCAGCGCTAGCATATCTGCCGCTGGCGTTATGCTTCGGAAATCGTTCAGCTTCGAGCGTAGTGCCTGCAACCGGGTATTGAGGGTGTTGCGCACAGTTGGATCTTTTTCACTGGCTTCCGCGCCATAACTTTCTGCGAGTGTCAGGTGTTCTGCGGCGCGAGCGAGCAGGGCCGGGCGCCGGTCTGCGTCGTCTATCGCGCTCTCCAGGTCTCTGGCGGCCAGTTCAAGAATGAAATCTGCCTTGAGCAGCATGCGTGCACCATGCACGCTGTCAAAATTGGCGCCGAGAAATTCCTCATGCAGCGCATTAAAACGGGCAAAGCTGACGACCAGCAGCAAGCCGCCAATAATCGCACCGGCATAGGTTAACAACTGTTTTGTCTGGTATCGAAGGTTCAAGACGTCCCCTTGCTGGTCAGCGGCAACTGCCCGTTGTGGTCTGCTGCCGGCGCGCTTATCATCAGCAACTTCCTGTTTTCCACCGAGCATCATGCCATGAACACGCTTATTGCGCAGCCTAAGGGCATCCGGACAGTCAGATCTTGCCAGTCGGCGGTGGCTTTTATGCGTAATTTATTGCTCGTTTCGAGCGTTGCGCTGCTGCTTTCGCAACCTGCGAACGCCTTGATTTCCGACGACGAAATCCGGGTCGGCCTGCTGGTGGATATGCATTCTATCTATTCGCACATTACCGGCAATGGCTCGGTGATTGCGGCGCAAATGGCCATCGAGGATGTCGGCGGGAGGGTTGCTGGCAAGCCGATCCGTCTGGTGCATGCTGATCACGCCAATAACGTCGAGCTGGTCTCACAGATCGCCCGTCGCTGGCTTTACGACGAGGGGATTGATGTTGTTGCCGACGTCGCGGGTTCGCCACTGGCGCTGGCCGTGCAGGAAGTCAACCGTGATCGGGGTGCGGTGGTCTTTTATAACGGCGTGATGACCAATGCGATAACAGGCAAGAATTGTGCGCCCACCGGCATTCACTGGATGTATGACGGCCATGCTTTCAACACGGTTCTTGGTCGTGAATTGACGCGTTCCGGAGCGAAACGCTGGTATTTCATCACGGTGGAAAATGCTTTTGGAGCCAACGTAGAAGCCTCGCTCGGCGAGATCGTGCGCGCTAACGGTGGCACGGTAGTCGGCAGCGTTCGTCATGCACAGAACGAGCCTCATCTTTTTGCCAAACTGCGGGCAGCGGCGGAATCGGGTGCTGAAGCGATTGCCTTGATCAATGCCGGCCAAGACATGATCAATGCCGTGCGTGAAAGTTTTGATCTGCTGCGGGTGAGCAAGGGGCAGATCACGCTTGTCGCCGTGGCCAGTGCCCTTAACGATGTGCATGTGATGACGCCGCAATTGGGGCAGGGGTTGCGCCTGGCGCACGCCTTCAACTGGAATCTCGACGCTGAATCCCGCGCCTGGTCAAGACGGTTTTATGAGCGCGCCGGGGCGATGCCCAATGATTTGCAGGCCGGCGTCTATTCTTCATTGCGGCACTACTTCAAGGCCGTCGAAGCTACACGCAGCGATGAGGGGCCGATTGTCGTGCGAAAAATGCGCGAGATCCCGATTCGCGACCCGATCGTGCGTAATGCCCGGTTGCGTCAGGATGGCCGCATGGTGCACGACGTCTATTTGCTGCGTGTAAAAAAACCGTCGGAAATCAGGGAGCCGTGGGACTACCTCGAAGTTTTACGCACCATTCCCGGCGATCAGGCCTTCAGGCCGATGGGCGAGGGAGGGTGTCCGCTGGTTGCGCAGCCGGTGTCAAAGTGATTGCGTAGGGTGCATTACTCCCTCCCCTTCAAGGGGAGGGTCGGGGTGGGGATGGGGCGCTGACCCATCCCCCTCCCAACCTCCCCCTTGAAAGGGGAGGAGTTAACCTGCGAGCTGCTTGAACATTTCCCGGATCGCCGCGACCTTGTCGTTTAGCGTTTCCGCCGGGCGCACGAAGATCAGTTTGTCCTGCCCGGCCAGCTTGTAGCTGCGGTTCTTCTGGATCAGGTTGATGATGCGGATCGGTTCGATCGGCGGATTCGGCTCGAACTGCACGACAATCTGCGCATTGCCGGCATCGAGTTTGACGATACCCAGTGGTTTGGCGAGCAAACGAACGCGGTGCGTGGCGAGTAGCGACTGGCCCTGTGCCGGCAACTCGCCAAAGCGATCAATCAACTCTTCCTGCAAGTCGTCGATTTCTTCGCTGGCGTTGCAGTTGGCCAGACGCTTGTAGAGCGTAAGACGCTCATGCACGTCGGGAGCATAGTCGTTCGGCAGCAGCGCCGGTGTGTGCAGGTTTATTTCGGTGGCGATGCCGAGTGGCTGCGTAAGGTCCGGCTCCTTGCCCTGTTTAAGGGCAGCGACGGCGCGGTTGAGCATCTCGGTAAAAAGATTGAAGCCGACTTCCTGCATCTCGCCCGACTGGCTGTCGCCAAGCACCTCACCGGCGCCACGGATTTCGAGGTCGTGCATGGCGAGGTAGAAGCCGGCGCCGAGTTCGTCCATCATCTGGATCGCTTCGAGTCGTTGCTTGGCCTGTTTGGTCAGTGCGCCTTCATCGTGTGTCAGCAGATAGGCGTACGCCTGATGGTGCGAGCGCCCGACGCGCCCGCGCAACTGGTGTAATTGCGCCAGTCCGAACTTCTCGGCACGGTTGATCAGGATGGTGTTGGCATGCGGATTGTCGATGCCGGTTTCGATGATCGTCGTGCATAGCAGCAGGTTGGTACGCTGCTGTGTGAAATCACGCATGACGCGTTCGAGTTCGCGCTCGTTCATCTGGCCGTGACCCACGGCAATGCGCGCTTCGGGCAACAGCTTGATCAGTTTTTCGCGCATGTTTTCGATGGTGTTGACTTCGTTGTGCAGGAAGTACACCTGGCCACCGCGCTTGAATTCGCGCAGCAGTGCTTCGCGGATGATCCCGTCGGACATTCTCGAGACAAAGGTCTTGATCGCCAGCCGCTTTTGCGGTGCTGTAGCGATTACCGAGAAGTCGCGCAGTCCCTCCAAGGACATGCCTAGTGTGCGCGGGATCGGTGTCGCCGTCAGTGTCAGCACATCAACCTCGGCGCGCAGCGCTTTGAGCGCTTCCTTCTGGCGCACGCCGAAGCGGTGTTCTTCGTCGATGACGACGAGACCGAGCTTGGTGAATTTAACGTCCTTTTGCAACAGTTTGTGCGTGCCGATAACGATATCAACTTTGCCTTCAGCGAGTTCCTTCAGCGCCTGCGTGATTTCCTTGGCTGACCTGAAGCGTGAGAGTTCGACGATCTTTACCGGCCAGTCGGCAAAGCGGTCGCTGAAGGTTTGAAAATGTTGTTCGCAGAGCAGGGTGGTCGGGCACAGCACAGCCACCTGTTTGCCGCCGGCAACGGCGCAGAACGTGGCGCGCAAGGCAACTTCGGTCTTGCCGAAGCCCACGTCGCCGCACACCAGCCTATCCATCGGTCGCCCCGATTTCATGTCGTCGATCACGGCGGTGATTGCTGCCGCCTGATCCTGTGTTTCCTCGAAACCGAAACCGTCGGCAAAAGCCTCGTAGTCGTGGGTGCTGAATTCGAAGGCGTGACCCTGGCGGGCAGCGCGCACGGCGTAGAGTGCCAGTAGTTCGGCGGCGGTGTCGCGGGCCTGCAACGCGGCACGGCGTTTGGCTTTTTCCCACTGCTGCGAGCCGAGGGTGTGCAGCGGAGCAGCGTCCGGGTCGGCACCCGAGTAGCGCGAGATGACGTGCAGTTGTGATACCGGCACGTAGAGCTTGGCTTCACCGGCATAGTGGAGCTCAAGAAATTCCATGTCGCCTTCGCCGAGATCGAGGTGAACGAGTCCTTGATAGCGGGCGATACCGTGCTGCTCGTGCACCACCGGGTCGCCGACCTTCAGTTCGGTCAGGTCGCGCAGCCAGTTGTCGAGCGAAGCCTTGCGCTGCGCCGCGTGACGCGTGCGACGTGACGGGCTGCCGGCGTAGAGTTCGGATTCGGTAATGAAGGCAAGTTCGCCCACCACGAAACCATCGTGCAGCGGCGAAACGCCGAGCGCGAGTTTGCTATCCGAATTAACAAAGCCGCTGAAATCGCTGCTCGCGTCTGGTTTGACGCCGTATTCGCCGAGCATTTCCGACAGCGTTTCGCGGCGGCCGGCAGACTCCGCAAGCAGCAGCACTCGGCCGGGAAAGCCGTCGATAAAGGCTTTCAGGCGGGTCAGCGGGTCGTCGGCGCGGCGCTCGACGGCGACCGATGGCAATGCCGTCGCCAGGCCGTCATTGCCTGCCTGCAAATTCAGCCTTGCATAGGGCTTGGCGGCGATGAAGAAAGGCTCTTCGGCGAGAAACAGCTCACCGGGCGGCAGCAAGGGGCGGCTGCGCTCGCCAGACAGCATGTCGTAGCGCGATTGCGCATCGCGCCAGAACGAGCGGATCGCTTCAGGGACGTCGCGATGCAGGCAGAGCAGCGTTTCTTTCGGCAGGTAGTCAAACAGCGTTGCTGTTTCGTCAAAAAAGAGCGGTAGCCAGTATTCGATGCCGGCGGAAGCGATGCCGTTTGAAACATCCTTGTAGATGCCCGATCTGGCCGGGTCGCCCTCGAAAACTTCACGAAAACGCTGGCGAAAATGTGTGCGGCCCTTGTCGTCGAGCGGGAATTCGCGCGCCGGCAACAGTCGGACTTCCGGCACCGGGTAGAGCGTGCGCTGGTTGTCGACGTCAAAGGTCTTGATGCTCTCGATTTCGTCATCGAACAGATCAAGGCGATAGGGCAGTGGCGAGCCCATCGGGAAGAGGTCGACCAAGCCACCGCGAATCGAGTATTCACCGGGCGAGACGACCTGTGTGACGTTGGTATAGCCGGCCAGCGTGAGCTGGGCGCGAAAACTGCCAGCGTCGAGCTTTTCACCTTTTTTCAGGAAGAATGTGTAGGCGGCAAGGAAAGCCGGTGGCAAAAAGCGATAGGCAGCGGTTGAGGCCGGCACCAGCAACACGTCACATTCGCCGCGCATGACGCTGTAAAGCGTTGCCAGACGTTCGGAAATCAGGTCGTGATGCGGTGAAAAATTGTCGTAGGGCAGCGTCTCCCAGTCGGGCAGCAGGCGCACGCGCAGATCGGGGGCGAACCACGGGATCTCATCCAGCAGGCGCTGTGCATCATTGGCGCTGGCCGTCAGCACGGCGAGCAGGCGAGGGCCGCCGGAAAGTCTTGCGGCATGCGCTGTTTGCGCAATCAGCAGCGCGTCAGCCGAGCCTGAAAAACACGGCAGTTGCAGACGCTCGCCGGCTTTCGGCAGCGCTGGTAGTGGTAGCTTGGATAGTGAAGAATGCGGCAAGGAATGCGACTCGGCGTGTGCAGCAGGAAAGGGCCGTCATTATGCCGGATCATCGGCTGCGGCACCAACAGCAACGGGCTTGTCCGGGGGCTATTGGGTTTGCCGGTCGAGTATTTCACTGCGCAGCGCTTCAACGACTCCCGGCCGGCCGAAAAAATAGCCCTGATAGGCGAGGCAGCCCTTGGTGGCGAGAAAATCGAGCTGAGCCTGTACTTCTACTCCCTCGGCAATTACCGTCAAACCAAGGCTGTGTGCCAAGGTGACAATGGTGCTGGCAATGACGGCATCGTTGGCGTCAGTGAGTACGTCACGGACAAAGGAGCGGTCGATTTTCAGTTGGTCGAGTGGCAGGCGTTTGAGGTACGCGAGTGAAGAATAGCCGGTACCAAAATCATCCAGCGCAAAGCAGACGCCTCGTGCTTTGAGTTGGTGCATTTTTTTGATGGTGTCGTCGAAATCGGTCAACAGGAGGCTTTCGGTCAGCTCCAGCTTGAGTTTGTGCGGGTCGGCGCCCGTGCCATCCAGTGCAGCGAAAACATGGCTGACAAAGTCCGGCTGGTGAAACTGCCTTGCGCTGACATTGACCGCCATGGTCAGGCCAAGCGTTTCCGGGTGATCGGCCCAGGCTTTCAATTGCGCACAGGCCGTTTCCAGCACCCATTGCCCCAGCGGCAGGATCAGCCCGGTTTCTTCAGCCAGCGGAATGAAATCCATCGGTGCAACGAGGCCGCGTTTGGGATGTTGCCAGCGTACCAGCGCTTCGGCACCCGTCAATCGACCTTCGGCGTCGACCTGCGCTTGGAAGTGAAGCAGAAATTCTTTTTTCTCCAGTCCGTCGCGCAGGTCTGCTTCCAGTTGCGCGCGGTGGGCGACTGCCGCCTGCATTTTCGGGTCGAAGAAGCGCAAAGTGTTGCGCCCGGAGGCCTTGGATTGATACATCGCCAGATCGGCTTGCTTGAGCAATTCGTCAATCCGTGTCTGCTCTCCATTGAATAGTGTGATGCCAATGCTCGGTGTGTTGCGGTAGATGTGCTCGGCGAGGTGGTAGGTCTGATTCAGCGTGGCGAGAATTTTTTCGCCCACTGTTTTTGTCTGAGCAGCCGCTTCTTCAGGGTTCTCGCTCAGGTCTTCAAGCATCACGACGAATTCGTCACCACCGAGCCGGGCCGCCGTGTCACATGCCCGCAGGGATTCATGAAGCCGCTTGGCTACTTCGATCAGGAGCAGGTCGCCGATGTCGTGGCCAAGGGTGTCGTTGAGCGTCTTGAACTGGTCGAGGTCAATGAACAGCAGCGCGCCGCTCTTGCCAACGCGCTCGCTAAGGGCTATCGCCTGCTCCAGACGGTCAAGCAGCAGTCGCCGGTTGGGCAAGGTGGTCAGCGGGTCGTAGAAAGCCAGACTGCGGATCTGTTCTTCGGCTTTCTTGTGTTCGCTGATGTCGGAGAAGGCGGCAACGTAATGGCTGATCTCGCCATCCGCACCGCGTACCGCCGAGATGCTCTGCCACTTCGGGAAAATGTCGCCATTCTTGCGCCGGTCCCAGACCTCACCATACCAGGCGCCGGTGGTTTCCAGTTGCCGCCACATCTCGGTATAGAAGTCCCGGTCGTGCCGTCCTGATTTGAACATCGACGGTGACTGGCCGATGACCTCATCGGGCGCGTAGCCGGTCATTTCGGTAAACGCACGGTTAACCCGAAGAATCGTCCCTCTGGCGTCGGTCACCATCATGCCGTGCAAGGATTCGAAGGCGGTGGCGGCAATGCGCATCTCCTGCTCCACCCTGCGGCTTTCCGTGATGTCGCGCATCACGCTGACGACGTGTGTGTGCCGGCCTTCGCTATCGAGTACTGGCGTCACCGATACTTCGCTCCAGAACGCTTCGCCGCTTTTGCGATAGCCGAGGATTTTTCGCGTCAGTGTTTCGCCTGCCGAGGTTGCTGCACGCAGTTCGCCACGCACCGTTGCATCCGTTTCCAGTCCATAGAGAAAGCCCGGCCGCTTGCCAAAAATTTCCGCCTCGCTGTAACCGGTGATGTTCTGGAATGCCTCGTTGGCAAAGGTGATTTGCTTGTATTCACCGGTAATTAGCACGCCCTGCGAAATCGAGCTCAAAGCCTTGTGATGCAGGCGAAGGAAGGCTTCGTTTTTGGAACGCTCCTCGGCTTGTGCAATGCGCAGAATATTTTTCTGGAAAACCAGGGTGGCGCGCGCCATATCGCCGATCTCGTCGCCCCTCAGGTGATCCTTGATGTCGACCGTTTCATCCTGTAAGGCCAGTTTTCTCATGGTGCGGCTGATCCGCGTAATCGGGTAGATGATGCCGCGCGCGATCGTTGCAGCAAGCAGCAGCGTGATGGTCAGCACAAGCATCGTCAGTAGGCTGATGATGCCGGCGGAGTTTCTGGCTGATTTCTCTGTATCTGCCGCTTGTGCGGTGAGATCGGTGGCCAGGCGATCTTCGACCAGCTTCATTTGGTCAATTTTGCGGGTCATCGTGTCGTACCAGTGCGCAGCGTCGACGCTACCGGCCGGCAGGCGAGCAGTGCTTTTTATGAGTATTTGTTCGATACGCGCGATTTCTTTGGCCTCTGCGCTGGCAAGCGTTTGCTCGAAGAGTGCGATCTGTTCCTGCGTGGCGAAAAAGCGGAACTGATCAAGGTAGAGCTTTTGTCGGTCAATCAACTGGAGGAATCGGATATGTTTGGCAGCATCGAAGGCGGCGGGAGAAAACAGTACTGAACCCGTGGCACGTTCGATACCGACCAGTTCCTTGACTTGCATGAAGTGGGTGTAAGCATTAATCGAGTTGGAAAGTTCAGCACTTGTGCTGAACAGCAGCAGCGTTCTGACGCTGGTGATTAACGCTTCAATCGTTTGGCTGTAGTTCTCTGTGGCTCCTTCTGCTGTGATCTTGCGTTCCCCCACTGCCTGGCGCCACTCGGTGAGTTGTTCAAGGTGCTTTTGTGCTGCCGCAAGCTGCCTTGCGGTTCGTGTGCCAAAGCGTTCGTTGCCGATATGCCGCAGCGAGTCAACAAACGCCAGTTGCCTGGCATCTGTATTGTTGTAATGTTGTTTCAGCCTGTCTGCAAACGCTGCGTTGTTGGATCCGAGAAACCCCGCAGAAAGCCCGCGCTCCCGCTGCAATTCATGGATCAATCCACTGACTGTTGGTGCGAATTCGACCATTTCGCGGAGGTCGCGAGTGTCGTTAGCGACGCGATGGTAGCCGGCGAGTGTCCAGAGTGAGAGAAACAGCAGCGCGGCGATCGGCAGCGCCAAGGCGAGTGCGATGCGCTTGCCGATTGAAGTGTTTTGCATGGTCAGTTGCATTGCGACGATCCATTTTTATTCTTGCGGACAAAATGCCGTCAGTGAAAATCGCGACAAGAAGTGGATCATAGCGCAGCGCACCGGTGCCCGGAATTGACCTTGGTCAAGCGATTGAAGTTACTTTCAAGCGGATTTTTCCTGCCCGATCAGGCGGCAGTGTTCGTCAAGCCAGTGTGTGGTTTTACGTGCAATGGCGTCAAAGGCATTCGCCGAGCAGAAAGCGCTGTCCGTGCCGGGGAGGATTTCAAGCGTGTGACTGCAGGAAACCTCCTTCAGTGCCCGTTGGCTGCTGCCGATCAGCGTAGCGTCTTTTTCGCCGACCAGCACGAGCAGTGGCGATTTAAGTGAACGCAGGTAGAGCATGCCGGCAAGGTCGATCAGGCCGCCGCGGCATATGACAGCGGCGATGTCGTGGTCGCGTTGCGCGGCAACGCGAACGATGACCGGTGAGGCATGATCCGCCGCACAGAGAGCGATCGGCAGTGTCGGCATGGTCTCATTCTGCATTTCCCGCTTGATCATGTTCAGCCCGCCGAGCAGACGTTTGGCCAACAGGGAAACGTTGTTGTGAACATCGTCGAAGCGTTCTTCTGCGTAAGGCAAAAGGTCAAGTCGCAGCGTCGCGAAAGCGTTGTGCCGCAGGATGGCACCGAGCGCTTCGTCATGCGATTCTGGATTGGCGCCGGCATGCGCCAGGATGATCAGCCCGCGAGCGCCTGGCGGCAGTGTCAGTTGCCCGTGCAGCGGGCCATGCTCCGTGTGGATGAGGATCGGCGTGCAGTCGTCATTAATTTGAATATCGCTCATCGACCGGCCAGTTTGACAGGAATGCGATGCTGGCCAAAAGGCTTGCCAAACGCGCCGAAGCGGCCGGCGATTTTCGTTTGGCAGTGCGGGCAGCGGCCATCGGCGGGCAGGTCGTAATGGCGAATATCGTACCAGTCGCGCTCGATCAGCGCGGCATCGCAACCGGGGCAAAAAGTGGTGCCGCCTTCGGTGTCATGCACGTTCCCGGTATAGACGTAGTGCAGGCCGGCGTCCCTGGCGATACGCCGGGCGCGGGTGAGGGTTGAGGGGGGCGTGGGCGGCAGATCGTTCATCTTCCAATCGGGGTGAAACGCGGTGAAGTGCAGTGGCACATCCGGCCCGAGTTCACGTGCGACCCAGTCAGAGAGCGCCTTGATTTCGTCGGGCGAGTCGTTCTGGCCGGGGATCAGCAGCGTCGTGATCTCCAGCCAGCAGTCTGTTTCATGATGAATGGTGACCAGCGTGTCGAGTACAGGTTGCAGGTGACCACCACAGAGCTTGAAGTAGAAGTCGTCGGTAAAGCCTTTGAGGTCGACGTTGGCGGCGTCCATCACGGCGTAGAACTCGCGTGCCGGCTCGGCGTGGATGTAGCCAGCCGTCACCGCGACCGTTCTGATGCCACGCTCACGGCAGGCCAGCGCCGTGTCGATGGCGTATTCGGCAAAAACGACCGGGTCGTTATAGGTGAAGGCGACTGATTGCGCACCGTAGGCAGCGGCCGCAGCGGCAATGCCTTGCGGGCTGGCGGCGTCCATCAGGCGGTCCATGTCTTTCGATTTGGAGATGTCCCAGTTCTGACAGAACTTGCACGCCAGATTGCACCCGGCGGTGCCGAAAGAGAGGATGGCTGAGCCGGGGAAAAAGTGATTGAGCGGTTTTTTCTCGATTGGATCAATGCAGAAGCCCG
>JBIJCY010000020.1:0-19916 GCA_044344385.1 Rhodocyclaceae bacterium
TTTCTGTGACGCTTCAGCATACAGGGGGTTGATTTTGCTGAGCAGAATCAAGTTAGCCTCAGTGTATTGACCGGCAGCCAATGCGGTTTTTGCCGGCAGCAAACCCTCGGTGACATAACGTTTTCTCGCCTCTGCATAGGCATCGGCACGCTTGCGATCCTCATCCGTATGCACGGATTTTGCGTACACTTCCCACTGCCGCCCGACCTCCGCAATATTTTTATCAATGTTGGTGAGATGAAGATCAAGCGCGTGATCGTGCAACTTGGCATAGCCGCCTGCCGGGTCGTGTTGTAATGCCAGCAAAACCTGCGCCCGGTTGTCGGACATCAACTTGCCGAGCACGGACAACGCCTGCTGCGGTTCCAGGCCTTCATGAAACACCCGGCTCATCGCATCATTGCTGCGCTCCATGCCCCACAGCCCCATCACTGAAACAATCAACAGTGCCGATAACACCGAGGCGAAGCCAAGAATCAGTTTTGCCTTCAGAGAGACTTTGGCAAATGGGCCTTCGCCGCCCTTGACCACCGCGCCATGAAGAATGCGCAAGCCACCGGCCTTCTTGTCACGAAACATCCGGTAAGCATCATCGGCAGCCTGTATTTGCTGTGGTGTAGCCTTGCGTCGTACAGACATATACCCGATGATCTGACCGTTTTCACGGATCGGCGTGGCAGTCGCGAATACCCAGTAATAATCCCCGTTCTTGCAGCGATTTTTGACCATCCCCGACCACGGCCGGCCGTCTTTCAGGTCATTCCACAAGTCTTCAAACGCCTCGGCCGGCATGTCCGGATGACGAACCAGATTGTGCGGCTCGTTGATCAACTCGGCTTCCGTAAAGCCGCTGATATCAAGAAAATCCTTGTTGATGTAGGTGATCTGACCCTTGAGATTGGTCTTTGAAACAATCAGCGTGTCGTCGCGCAAAACCACTTCAACACTGGTCACAGGCATGTTGGTACGCATCGTGTTTCTCCTTCTTCCGCTCTTCAGGGGGCCCACCGGGCCATCAACAATTTTTCGGGAATTACTTGCATCGCTTGACAACTGAAAAATTCATTATTCAGTTGTCAAGCGGCGGCCACTTCGTCCACCAACTCCATGTCACGACTCGTCATCAACTGTGCAATATCGGTGACAATCAGCATGCGTTTATCGATAGTCGCCAGACCCAGAATGTACTTGGTATCAAAGCTCGCCGAAAAATCCGGCGCAGCGCGAATTTGCGCGGGCGCCAGCGAAAGCACATCCGACACGCTATCAACCACCATACCGATCACGCGACTGGCGACATTGAGAATAATCACCACGGTGAAAGGCGTATATTCGGCAGCGCCCAGCTTAAACTTGATGCGCATATCGACGACCGGCACGATGATGCCGCGCAGATTGATCACGCCCTTGATGAACGGCGGCGCGTTGGCGATCATCGTCGGAGGCTCGTAACCACGAATTTCCTGTACCTTGAGAATGTCGATTGCGTATTCCTCATCGCCCAGCGTGAAGGTCAGGAACTCGCTGGTCACCTGGCCTTCATCCTGTACGGCACCGGCTTGCTGATTCACATTTGCCATCATCTGCTCCGTTTCCAATATTGTTTCATGCGGCGGCCGTCTGCGCCGATTTGGCCATGGCCGTCAGCGCTGAAATATCGAGAATCAGCGCCACGTGGCCGTCGCCCATGATCGTTGCACCCGAAACCCCGGCAACCCGGCGGAAATTGTTTTCGAGGCTCTTGATCACCACTTGATGCTGACCAATCAGCGCGTCGACAAAAAGCACCGCCTTGGTTCCATCCGCGTCGAGCACCACCATGATGCCTTGCGTAAAATCGGTCGAGGCCGGCTTCACGCCGAACAGCTCATGCAGGACGATGATTGGCAGATACTCGCCTCGCACACGAATGACGCGGGCCTGATTGGACAGGGTTTTGACATCCTGCAAATCCGGCAGCAAAGATTCAATCACGTACGACAAAGGCAGAATATAGGTCTGCGTGCCAACCGCCACCGACATCCCGTCGAGGATAGCCAGCGTGAGCGGCAGACGCACCGTCATGCGTGTGCCAACACCGGTCATGCTCTCGATTTCGACCCGGCCACCCATCGCCTGGATATTCCTGCGCACTACATCCATGCCGACGCCACGGCCGGAAACATCGGTAACCACATCAGCCGTCGAAAAGCCTGCTTCGAAGATGAGCATCCAGACTTCCTGATCGGTCATTTGATCGGACACCGGGAAGCCACGCTCACGCGCTTTGGCGAGAATCCGCTGACGATTGAGGCCGCCGCCATCGTCGCCCACCTCAATGACAATGTTGCCGCCCTGATGCGCGGCACGCAGCGTAATCGTGCCACAGGGATTCTTGCCGGCAGCAATACGCACATCCGGCATCTCGATACCGTGATCGAGACTGTTGCGCACAAGGTGGGTCAGCGGGTCGGCAATTTTTTCAATCAATCCTTTATCGAGCTCGGTTGTTTCGCCACTCAATTTGAGTTCGACCTGCTTGCCAAGCTTTGAAGACAGGTCGCGCACTACCCGTGGGAAGCGCGAGAAGACGAAGGAGATCGGCAGCATGCGGATTGACATCACCGACTCCTGCAAATCCCGCGTGTTGCGCTCCAGTTGCGCCAGCCCCTGAATCAAACGCTCGGGCGCCTCACCCATCATCATCTCGGTACACTGCAGCAACATCGCTTGCGTGATCACCAGTTCGCCAACCAGATTGACCAGTTGATCGACCTTCTCGACCCCGACACGGATTGAGGAAGCCTCTGCCGACGCGGCCGCCACCGCAGGCACTGCCCGGGCCGCGCGGGTAGTCAATGGCTCCGGCGTGGCTGGCGGCGCGACCTCGGCAGGCGACGATGCTACAGCAATGGGCGCCTCCGGCACCGGGACCGGGACCGGCAACTGCGCAAAGAAACCGTATCCCTCTCCATCCTGCGACGGAGTTTCTGACACAGGCACTATCGGCGTAACCTCAGGCAGCGGAGCAAAAAAACCATACCCTTCATCGCCGCCTTCAGCGCCATGCGCCACCGGCATCACCGGACCAGGCTCCTGCGACATGTCGAAGATGCCATAGGCATCATCCTGCTCAGCTTCTGAAATAACAAACGATTTTGTCGTACCAGGAGCGCCATCGAACAAACCGAAACTGTCATCGCTCGCCGGAGCACCCGCTGCATCCTCGAACAAGCCAAAGGCACCGTCGGCATCGTCAAGCTGACCTGATACGACTTCATTGATCCGCCAGGCATCCTGCTCTGAGATAAAATCGATTGATTCGCCCAGATGCTCGGCGCTCTGATCGGTCGTCAGGCGCAGGTGCCAGAAACCGGAACCGTCAAGATTATCCGCCGGACGGGTGACGATTTGAAGATCGCCAAAAGCCCGCAATTCATCAAGCAACCCGGAAATAATGGATGCATCGGCCGCCGCATGGGCAGTAGGCACGAATTCGATGTCGTATATACGGCGGCCAGGCGCAGCAGCAATAACCGCAGGCCGCAACGCCGGAACTTCAACCGCGTCAGGACCTGAAGTGGACTCTGCCGAAGTCGCCGCCAACGGCACGGATTGCTTATCAGCCGCCAGTTCATTGAGTCGTTTGCACACCGCAGCGACCACCTCGTGGTCCGCGCCAGCACCGCCCTGATGCCCGGCAAGCATGGTTTTCAGCACATCGCCCGCATCGAGAAAAGCATCAACCATTACTGGCTGCAGCGGTATTTCATGCTTGCGCAAACGATCGAGCAAGGTCTCAAGAATATGCGTCAATTCAGTCAGGTCGGTGAAGCCGAAGGTACCGCTGCTACCCTTGATCGAGTGCGCCGCACGAAAAATGGCGTTGAGTTCCTCGGTATCGGGCTGCTCGATATTCAGCCCGAGCAGCAGCGACTCCATGGTGGCCAGATGCTCCTCCGATTCCTCGAAGAAGACCTGGTAAAACTGGGTCATGTCGATGCTCATTCCAGCCCTCGATACGTCAGTCAGATGAAGGCTGGATCAGCCAATAACCTTGCGCACAACTTCGATCAACTTTTGCGGATCGAAAGGTTTGACCAGCCAACCTGTCGCACCGGCAGCCCGCCCCTGCGACTTCATCGAATCGGAGGATTCGGTGGTCAGCATCAGGATCGGCGTCGTCGAATACTGTGAAAGCGCACGCAGACTCTTGATCAGCGTCAGGCCGTCCATGCGCGGCATATTCTGGTCGGTCAGGATCAGATCAGCCTTCTTGCCCTTGGCTTTATCCAGGCCGTCTACGCCGTCCACTGCCTCAATCACATCGTAGCCGGCGCTTTTCAGCGTAAAAGAGACCATTTGGCGGATCGAAGCCGAATCATCAACGGCGAGAATTGTTTTTGCCATTTCACTTACTCCCTAGAATTAGAACAGGTCGATTTCACCGCTACTGAAGCTCGCCTGCCGAACCGGATTGTTATTCGTATTACCATGAATTTGCTCGAGAAGAGAGCGCACAGAATCAAGATGCGCACGCAGACGATCGGCCTGCCCGGGCGCAAACCCGGCGGCGTTTTTCTCAACAACGGAGGATGCGCCCTCTATCTCACGCATAATGCCATGCAACTCGTCGAGCCGTTTCGACACATGGCTAATCAATTGCGTCACCATATCCTGAAACTGCAGCGACATGACGGCCTGCCCGACGTTCTGCTCCATCGACTCGGCA
Organism: Rhodocyclaceae bacterium; assembly: GCA_044344385.1. Lineage (GTDB taxonomy): Bacteria > Pseudomonadota > Gammaproteobacteria > Burkholderiales > Rhodocyclaceae > CAJBIL01. The sequence continues at coordinate 4,712 of JBIJCY010000020.1, forward strand.
ATATGTTGCAGTTCCTTGATGGTCTGCCCGGTACTCGAATTCATTTCTTCAACATGATTCATCGCGTTCTCGACGTCCTGCTTGGACTTCAACGCGAAGGTCATATCCTGTGACGCAAGTTTGTTGATCGCTTTTTCCGCATCACCAATCGACTGCTGCATGCTCCCTACCCGGCCGCGAATCTGCTGGCTGAAGTGCGCAGTTCGGCCCGAAAGATCACGCACTTCGTCGGCCACCACGGCAAAGCCCCGGCCAGCCTCACCGGCCCGCGCCGCCTCAATGGCGGCATTCAGTGCCAGCAGGTTGGTTTGCTTGGAAATCCCCTCAATTTCGCCAAGCATGCCGAGAATGTCGCGCACCTGCGTGGAGATACGGTCGGTCATCTCGACCAGTTCCATGGCCAGCTTGGAATTTTCAACAACGCTATCCACAAAGGTACGCAGCGTATCCGACGTCTGACGGGCAAAGCTAGCGAAACTGGTGCCACTGCCTTCTCCGGCATTCTGGCCGAGAATCTGGAGCCCCAACTCCTGCTGACGCCTCGACTGGTCACTCATCGCATGAAAGCTGACGACCAGCTTGGCGATGGCCTCTGTCAGAAGCTGTTGCACGCGAAACAATTCGTCGCGCATTGAATCAAACTGCCCGCCAAACTCTTGACCACACTTGAGCAGCGTGCCGCCCGTCTCGGTAAACAGTTGCGCATCGGCACTTGCAACAGCGGCATCAGTCGCCGAATGATCCGGCGCCGAATCACCTGCCAGACTCAGGAGGATCAACCAACCCACGGCAAGCGCCGACAGGCCTGCGTAAAAGATTCCTGTTTGCAAGTCAGGCGCTATCCACGGCAAAACAATGCCGACAAGAATGGTCCAAGCGACTCCAAAAACGTAAAACTTTGCTTGCCCAGACATAAAAACTGTTCCTCCCGAATTCATCACTACAGCGCCGCCAACGGGTGACCTGTCAATTCTTTGCGTCCACTTTTATAGGTGTTGATGGTACATCGGATGCAAGCTCACCAGCATCCGGTACAGCGGTCTGAGCATTTCCATCTTCCTGCAGCATGGCATCTTCAGTTCGCTTGTTAAGCACGACGATGCTGATCCGCCGATTCGTCGAACTCAATGGATCATTCTTGTCAAACAATACCGTCGAAGACAAACCTACCACGCGCAGCACCTTGAATTCATCCATCCCGCCGGTAATCATTTCGCGCCGGGAAGAATTTGCACGATTCGCCGAAAGCTCCCAGTTCGAGAAACCTTTTTCACCACCGCCAAACTGGGCGGCATCTGTATGACCGGACAGCGTAATCCTGTTAGGTACGGCATTGAGCGCCTTGCCGATCTCACGCAAAATAATTCTTGAATACGGTTTGAGGTCGGCGCTGCTCGAATCAAACATCGGGCGATTTTTCTCATCGACAATCTGTATGCGCAAACCCTCACTGGTGATATCGATCAGCAGTTGATTCTTGAATTGCTTGAGCGCCGGATCGCTTTCAATAAGCTTTTCAATATTTTTCTTCAACTCGCCGAGCGTCACTTTTTCGCGCTCTTCAAACTCCTTGCGCAAGCGTTCGGCGTTGGTCTCCTTGAGGTTGATCGTCTTCTTCTTCGACTCCAGATCGCCATCCTTGACCTGGCCCGAACTGCGCGACAAATCCTTGCCGCCGCCTTTCAGAACGCTGGAACTGTCACCCGTTCCAGAGCCGCCTGTTGAAGCAATCTTGAGCGGATTAAGAAAGTAATCAGCGATCCCCTTGAGATCACCTTTCGCCGTCGAACCGAGCAGCCACATGAGCAGGAAGAAGGCCATCATCGCCGTCACAAAATCGGCATAGGCGATCTTCCAGGCACCGCCATGATGGGCGCCGCCTGATTTTTTAATGCGCTTGATGACTATCGGCCGGACATCATCACTCATGTCGTGACTTCAACCTTACGATGCGAATCATGACGAAACATCATTTTTTCTTGCGATCTTTCAGCTCTGTCTCAAGCTCGATGAAGGTCGGGCGATCGCCAGAGAACAGCACTTTGCGACCGAACTCAACGGCCACCTGTGGCGCATAGCCCGACATCGACGCCAGCAAGACGACCTTGATCACCTGATATATCTTCGAACCTTCTTCAGCCTTCTGCTCAAGCAGGGAGGCTACCGGCGCCACAAAGCCATAGGAAATCAAAATACCGAGAAAGGTACCGACCAGCGCGCCGCCGATCATCTTGCCGAGTACGGCAGGCGGCTCACCCACCGAGCCCATGACGTTCACCACGCCCATGACCGCGACAACAATACCAAAGGCCGGCACCGCATCCCCCACCTTGGCCATGACATGACCGGGAACCATGACTTCATGATGGTGCGTCTCGATTTCGATATCCATCAGGTTCTCGATTTCAAGGGCGTTGAGGTTGCCGCCGACCATCATGCGCAAGTAATCGGTAATAAATTCCATCACGTGATGATCGCCCGAGATCGACGGATACTTGCTGAAAACCGGGCTCTGTTCCGGATTTTCGACGTCGGACTCGATCGACATCAAACCCTCCTTGCGCACCTTGGCCAGCACTTCAAAAAGCATGGCCAGCAGATCGATGTAAGCCGCCTTGTTGAACTGCGATCCTTTGAAGATGCTGGGCAGTGCGCCGACTGTCGACTTGATGACCTTGATGCCGTTGCCGGCAACAAAACCACCGATCGTCAAACCGACAATGGCGATATATTCGAGCGGCACCCACAAGGCGGCGAGGCTGCCGTGCACAGCATAAGTGCCCAGCGCTGAAGCCAGAATAACGACGTAACCAACGATCAGAAACATTCAACCCCTCCCCAGACCACGTCGCACAAGCGCCGGCCTTGAGTTTGTTTGTTTATTCGGTTCTATTGTAGCCAGATGCATCGATCTGCAGAAAAAAAACAGACCCCCCCATTACTTTTAATCAAAACGCTCGACAACCATCCCCCGGCCGCCAATTTTTGCCCGGTACATTCCTTCATCCGCCGCCTTGATCAGCATCCCTGTATTGACCATATCAGCACTGCGCGTTGCCACGCCGATGCTGATGCCGCAACGAAGCAAGCCGCGTGGCGTCTCAATGACCAGCGCATCGGCCGCCAGCAGCAGACGCTCGGCACACTGGCGAACAGACTGCACATCACTGTCCGGGCAAATGACCAGGAACTCATCGCCACCCACACGACAAATCACGTCATGTGATCGCAAGGTTTTTTTCAACACACCCGCAATACTGATCAGCACCTTGTCACCAATATCGTGCCCGTAGGTATCGTTGATCCGCTTGAAATTATCGAGGTCGATCATCATGCAGGAAATCTGCCGGCCGCTGCGACTGCTGGCCGCCCAATCTCTTTCGATACGATCCATCGCATAACGTCGATTATGAAAACCAGTCAACTCATCGGTGACCGACGCTTCGTGCAAACGCCGATTGCTGACCGCCAGTTCGGCGGCAACGTGCTTCATCTGTTCATGATCGTGCTGCACTTCCTCTTGCAACTGGAACATCCGGCTGGCGGCGCACAGCCGTGCCGCCAACATTTTTGCATTCACCGGTTTGCTCAGGCAATCATCCGCACCCGCCGCAAAAGCCTCAAGCTGGCGCTCTTCATCTTCCTGCGCACTGAGGATCAGCACCAGCATGCCGCGCCCCAGCTTCGTATCACGCAGCGCATGCGTCAGTTGAATACCGTCCAGTTCAGACATCTGCCAGTCGGCGATCAGAATTCTGGGCTGCACGACCAGCGCAAGCTCCAGTGCCAACTCGCCGTTATCAGCCAAAAAAACCTGATAGCCAAGACCGAGCAGCAGATCCTGCAGCGCCTTGCGCTCCGGCACGTCGTCACCGGCCAGCAACACCCGCAAAACCGAACCTGAGGGCGAATCCTCATTAGCCATCTCACTCTGCTCGGGATGCAAAAGCCGGGCAAAAGCTGGCACCTGTTCCGGCCTGTCAAGTTGAAGCAGCATCGCCCACTCGCGCCAGTCGCGAACAACGCCATCGACAATATTTTCAAGGACATCCGACTCAAGCTTAAGCATTTGTGCACGCTCGGTCAGGGCTGGCATCAACGACAAACGCGCATCGGGGTCAGCCAGGCAGACATCCACCACAGCATCCGCCAAGCGAACGGCGCCGAGCAGCCGCTCGCTGCGCGAATCAGGTGCAAAGTCGCTGAGTTCAGGAAAGCGGCGAAAATAAAGGGGTTCCAGAAGAATGCGTGGAAAACCCCAATCGCTCAGCATTGCCGCCGTCAAATCATCGTGGTGCAAGGCAAAGGCCTCAAGCTCGCTGGCACGCAGCACGGCATCGCAGCCGGTAGAAGGCGCATTGCCAGCGGTGAGGCGGCCGAGCAGATCCGAGTACTCCTTGGGATGAACGGTCGCCAGTGCCAGCTTGCCAATTTCGGCAAGCAAGCCGCAGCAAAAGGCCTCTTCAGGATTCGCTCCGTGCGTGCGTCGAATGATTGCCTGCAGTGCCAGCGCATTGACGATGGCTCGCGTCCAGAAAGCGGGATAATCAAAGTTGGCGCAAGCGCCACCGCGATAGCTCGATACCAGCGAAAAACCGAGGGCCAGATTGCGCACGACGGTCAGCCCGAGAACATTGATCGCGTCGTGCACCGAAGCGATCGGGCGACCACTTTCGCGCCCGGTGATGTTTGCAGTCTTCAGCAAGCGCCCGACAAACGCCGGATCGGACTTGATCGCCTGCTCAAGCTGACTGCTGCTTACGTCGTCTTTTTGCGCCAGACGGACAATGGCCAGCGCCGCGCCCTTGGGCGAAGGCAACTCACCAGTCGCCTTGATTTGTTCAAATTTTTTGAGGTCAATTTCCATATCGGGGCAATCGGGGCAATCGGGGAAATTCTATTCTGTTTTGAAGGCGATTATGACCCTCGCGGCGACGACTGGCAATCGCAAATGCATGCCGTGAAATCCGCGTGGAAGCAGCAGGCAAACGTGGCGAAGATCGTTTAGAATCGCCCGATGACCGGACACTCTTTTTCATGATGCACGGGATGAAGCACTGCAACCAGTGCGGCTCGCCGCTCGACCTTCGCATCCCTGATGGCGACAGCGTGCCGCGCCACGTCTGCCGGCGCTGCAGCACGATTCACTACCTCAACCCGAAACTGGTCGTCGGCTGCATTCCGGAATGGCAGGATCAGATACTGCTATGCCGCCGCGCCATTGAGCCACGGCATGGCCTCTGGACGCTCCCCGCCGGCTTCATGGAAAACGGCGAGACCACCGCACAGGGCGCAATTCGCGAAACGCTTGAAGAAGCCTGCGCACACATCGAAATCGGCGAATTGTTCGCCTTGGTCAATGTGCCGCACATCAACCAGGTCCATCTGTTCTACCGTGGCCGGCTACTCGATACGCAATTTGCCGCAGGCGCCGAGAGCCTGGAAACAGCCCTCTTTTCCGAAGCCGACATTCCCTGGCGCGACCTCGCCTTTCGCAGCGTCACACTCTGCCTGAAAGCCTACTTTGCCGATCGTGCAGCCGGCCACTTTGTCTTCCACGAAGACAATCTGCTGCCGCAGGCCGGCTATTGATCACTATCCAGGCTGAACTGTACCGGTAGCACTATCCGGAAATCACGCCCCTTCAAACTCTCCGGCAACACTGCGGCGCGCGTTGCCTGCGCCATCATTTCCTGCGCTTGCCGATCAAGCACAGCATGCCCGCTTGAACGAAGCAGCGTCACATCCGGCTCCGGCAGATGGGCGTTGACGGTGAGCGCGATTTCCGCCGTGCCTTCCCAGCCACGCTCGCGGGCCAAAGACGGATACCGCTTGAAACGGCGGGCGGCAATCGCCAGCGAAATACGATACTGGCGAAGATCGTCCGCACTGACGCCATCACGCGCCAGCGCAGAGGCGCTGGCTTGTGTGCTTACCTGAACACGCGGCGTATCGACCGTCGCCGATGGCGCGACAACGGGATTTGCGAGCGTAGCAGAAGGCTGCTCGACGACAAGCTGAGGCGCATTCGTTCGTGGCACGGCAGGTGATGGCGACACACTCGCACTTGCCTTGTTTTTCAGCCCGGACGCCACCTCCTCCCGGGGTGCGCCGGCACTGAACACCACGATGATCGTCGCGGCCGGCGCATCCAGTTGCACAGGCAGCACGCTGATCACACCCAGCAAGACTATCGCATGCGCAAGCAGCGACAGGATCAGGGCATGCAACAAAGGCTGGCGGGATGTGTCGAACATCAGGCAAATTGAAAACGAACCGTTGGTGATTTGAAGCAGATAGGATAGCGCACACGCAACTAGCCATGCGCCTGTTCACTGCAAGGTTTGTCCAGACAGTTGAATAATTGTGATAATTGCTGAACAATTAGCCGTACCGAATCCACGCTTGCCTGATACGAGGGCATTCATTGAAGATAACCGAGTTACCCGACGTTCGAACCGGAAGGCCGCTGATTCTCGCGGTCGATGTCACCGGCGCGCCGCATGGCTGGATCTCCTGGCAGAGTGCGCTGATCTATCAGGCCGGCGGGCGCGTTGATCGCGGGCTCGGCGAGATCTGTTTCACTTTCCACGGCGGCCAATCTCGCCTGACTGGTCAACGCTCCGAACTGACCGTCAGCAGCATCGTCGCCCTGCGCGGCCGCAACCCGCGCGGCTGGGAGCCGCACCCACCGGCGCTGACCAACACACTGCTCTTCCAGCGCGATCAGTATCTGTGCGGCTACTGCGGAGCCCGTAAGCACCCGAACGCACTGACACGCGACCACATCACCCCCATCTCGCGCGGCGGACGTGATGTCTGGAAAAACGTCGTCACCGCCTGCAAACCGTGCAACCAGAGAAAAGGTGCGATGAGCCCGGAGCGTGCCGGCATGATGATGCTCTACGTACCCTACGTACCCTCACTCTACGAGGGTCTTATCCTGCGCAACCGGCGCATTCTTGCCGATCAAATGGATTTTCTGGTTAGCCTGTTACCCGAAGATTCCCGTCTGATCGCGGTGCCGGTCTAGCAGTCTGCCGGCTAAGGTTTCATCGCATTTGCTGCGTTCGGCACCCGGCCATGATCAGGATGAAGATCAATGGTACCCGGGGGTTTTACTGTGCCCGGCAATTGCAGGGTCAATTGTTTTCCAATTGTCCAGTCCCCGCTTAAACGCCATTCCCGCTCGCCATCTTCCAGGGCAACATGCCAGCGGCCATTCAACGGTGCACTCAGCTTGCCCGTATAAAAACCGGACCTGTCGGAACGTAAAACCACCAGTTGATCGGCCCCTCCACGGGTTGGATGAGTGATGCGCAGATGAAGCAATGGCGGGAAAACCGCCGCATCTCTTGCGCGCAAAAGCACGCGCAGCAACAAACCATCGTCACTGAGCACCACCTCGGCTTGCAAACCCAACGCATCGGCCCGCTGGTTACGCGATACCGACTGATTTACCGCGAGACCCTGCTTGTAATAATCGTCCTCGACGAGACCATCACTCGTGCTGAAGGCGATATAGGCGGTGATCACACCAGCGACCACAACAGTTGCCGGACCAGCCATCAGTATCCACGGCCAGGGGTGTCGATACCAGGGCTGCGCAAGCGCGTTCATCGGTTTTTTCAGGGAATTCATGGCACTCATGGCAGGAAAAAGGATGCTTTCTCGCGAACCACGATTTTCTCGTGATTCTGCGCTTTGACTTCAAAAAATATCTGGTTTGACCCTCTATTGCCACTGCCCGCTTCGACGCGTGCAGAGAGCAGCACGGTCTTTGAAAAAGCAGCCGGCACTTCAACAATGCGTTCGCCGACAATATCGATACCCTCTATACCGCTGACACTGATCGCATACCGATGTGCCGACTCGTCGGTATTCGAAATGCGCAGGTTGAAAACGTTCTCGATTCGCCCGTCATCGGCTTCGCGAGACAGCACGGAGCGGTCTTTGACAATATCCAGCTTGAGCGGAATACGCGTCGCCAGGCTCCATGCCGAGGTCACGACAATTCCAAGCAGCACAGCGGCGTAAAGGATCGTTCGCGGCCGCATCAAATGAGCGAGGATATCGTGCGCCTTGTAGCGTTTGACCAGCGCATTTTCAGTGGAGTAACGGATCAATCCGCGTGGCGTACCGACCTTGTCCATCACATCGTCACAGGCATCGATGCAGGCTGCGCAGGCAATGCATTCCATCTGCAAACCATTGCGGATATCGATCCCGGTCGGGCAAACCTGAACGCAGATGCCACAGTCAATGCAATCCCCCAGCGGCGCGGCCTTGGGATCGGCATTTTTCTTGCGAAGCCCGCGCGGTTCGCCACGCTCCGGATCATAGGTAATGATCAGCGTATCGGGGTCAAACATGACACCCTGAAAACGGGCGTACGGACACATGTACTTGCAAACCTGCTCGCGCAGAAAGCCGGCCTGCATGTAAAGAAAACCGGCATAGAAAAAGACCCAGAAGAGCTCCCATGAACCCAGAGAGAACGATAGGGAAAGGCTGATAAGCTCCTTGATCGGCGTGAAATACCCGACGAATGTGAAGCCCGTCCACAAGGCGATGAGCAGCCAGAGGAAATGCTTGCTCACCTTCAGGCGGAGTTTGCGCGGGCTCATCGCTTGCGCATCGAGTTTCATGCGTGCCGGGCGCTCACCTTCAATCTTTTTCTCGATCCACATCAACAATTCGGTGTAGACGGTTTGCGGGCAGGCGTAACCACAAAAAAGCCTGCCGCCAACGGCAGTCACAAGGAACAGCCCATAAGCAGATATCACCAGCAGGATGGCCAGGTAAATCACATCCTGCGGCCAGAAAACCATGCCGAAAATATAGAACTTGCGTTCAACGATGTGAAAAAGAACGGCCTGCCGGCCGTTCCAGTCGATCCAGCACAGCCCGTAGAACAAGGCCTGGGTAAAGAACACCATCACCCATCGCCAATTGTCAAAAACACCGGTCACGCTGCGCGCGTAGACTTTCTTGTGTTTTTCGAACAAGCCGTCAGTATTGATCGGAATCGGCTTGCCGGACTTTCCGGCCGGTACGTTCATGAGAATCCGTCCTGGCTATTTCAGAATTTAACTAAACTCTAATATTACATGATGCGGCGTCAGCAATTTTGACACAGATCAGTAGGTGCCAATTACGAGGAAATTTGGATGAAAAAAGAGCGGCACAGTTGGTGCCGCTCTTTTCCTTACGACACTTACTTTTTCTCGGCAGACGCGCTCAGATTGAGCACATAGGCGGAGAGCAGATGAATCTTGGCTTCACCGAGGAATTCCTTCCAGGCCGGCATCTGGTTATTGCGGCCTTTGGTGATTGTTTCCACAATCGCAGCTTCCGAGCTGCTGTAGAGCCACACCTTGTCGGTCAGATTCGGGGCTCCCATCGCAGTCATACCCTTGCCTTCCGGGCCGTGACAGGCGATACAAACCTGATCGTAACGGACCTTGCCCTTGGCAGCGAGATCCGCGCTGTTGGTCAGGCCGGACAAAGAACGAACGAAGTTGGCGATTTCCTTCGCGCCGGCTTCGCCACCAACCGCTTCGGGATTGCCGCCATGCGGAGGCATTATGCCGATGCGGCCGTTGCTGATTGTTTCGACGATCTGATCCGGCTCACCGCCCCATAGCCAATCGCTGTCTGCCAGGTTCGGGAAACCCCTTGAACCCCGCGCATCGGATCCGTGACACTGCATGCAATAGGTCAGATAAAGTCGCTTGCCGATCTCGACAGCCTCTTTATCAGCCGCAACCGCCTTCAAATCCATTTTCAGATACTTGTCGAATATTGGCTTGACCTCGGCATTGACCTTATCAACTTCAGCCTTGTGCTGGCCGGCCGAAGACCAGTTGAGAAGCCCCTGATAACTGCCCAGCGTCGGGTAGAGCACGGCATAAATCAGCGAGAAAACCACCGTGATGTAGAACAGCCAACTCCACCATTTGGGCAGCGGGTTATTAAGTTCCTCAAGGTCCTCGTCCCACACGTGCCCCATCGTGGCAACCTCACCCGAAGGGGATTTGTGGATGCTTTGCGACCAGAGGAAGACCGCGCAGGCGATGACGCTCACCAACACAATCAGGATGACGTACCAGTTCCAGAACTCATTCACAAAATCGCTCATGATGCTTTCCTTTGTTCATTGCGGGGCAGGCCAAGTTCAAACCGGTCTGCCTCCTCATCCGTAAACGGTAGATTGGCCGCTTCATCGAAGCGTTTTTTATTGCCTTTCACGCCGAACGCCCACCAGACAATCCCGAGGAAGGTCAAAAAAGAGACCACCGTCATGATGGATCGGAGATCGTTGATATCCATGGCGTTACTTCACACCCTTGAGTTCAACACCCATGCCTTGCAGATAGGCGACCAGGGCATCAAGCTCCGTTTTGCCTTCAAGTTGCTTCCGACTCCCGGCGATCTCTTCATCGCTGTAAGGCACGCCCACTTTGCGCAGGGAGCGCATTTTGGCTTCGATCAGATCAGTATCCGCCGGTGCCTTCTCGAGGAAAGCGAAAGCAGGCATATTGGATTCCGGAACGACAGAACGGGGATCGATCAGGTGCGCGCGATGCCAGTCATCCGAGTAACGACCACCCACCCGGTGCAAATCAGGGCCGGTACGCTTGGAACCCCACTGGAACGGGTGGTCATAAACAAATTCACCGGCCACCGAGTAGTGTCCATAGCGCTCGGTCTCGGCGCGGAACGGACGAATCATCTGCGAGTGACAGTTGTAGCAGCCTTCGCGGATATAGATGTCGCGACCGGTCAGGCGCAGTGGATCGTAAGGCTTGAGGCCCGCGACCGGGGTGGTCGTCGACTTCTGGAAGAACAGCGGAACGATCTCCAGCAGGCCGCCGACGCTGATCACCAGCAAGGTCAGGACAATCATCAGGCCCACATTGCGCTCTATCTGGTCATGCGTAAGTAGTTTCATGTTTATTCTCCCTGTTAAGCGTGCTGACCGGCGGCGAGCAACACCGGCGCATCAACGGACTTGCCACCGGCCATCGTTTTGAACATGTTGTAAGCCATGATCAGCATGCCGGACAGGAAGAGAACGCCACCGAGGAAGCGGATTGCCCAGAACGGATAGGAACCCTTGACCGCTTCAACAAAGCTGTAGGTCAGCGTGCCGTCGGCATTCACCGCACGCCACATCAAACCCTGCATCACGCCGGCAATCCACATCGAGGTGATGTACAGCACAACGCCGATGGTCGCCACCCAGAAGTGCACGGTGATCAGTTTGACACTGTGCATTTCAGGCTTACCAAACAGGCGCGGCAACAGATAGTAGATGGCACCGATCGACACCATGGCCACCCAGCCCAGCGCACCGGAATGCACGTGGCCGACCGTCCAGTCGGTGTAATGCGACAACGCATTGACCGTCTTGATCGCCATCATCGGGCCTTCAAAGGTCGACATGCCGTAGAAGGACAACGAGGTCACCAGAAACTTCAGAATCGGGTCGTCACGCAACTTGTCCCAGGCACCCGACATGGTCATCACACCGTTGATCATGCCGCCCCACGAAGGCGCCAGCAGAATCAGCGAGAAGATCATGCCAACCGATTGCGTCCAGTCTGGCAGTGCGGTGTAGTGCAAATGGTGCGGGCCGGCCCACATGTAGGTGAAGATCAGCGCCCAGAAGTGCACCACTGACAGACGATACGAATACACCGGGCGACCGGCCTGCTTCGGCACGAAGTAATACATGATGCCGAGGAAGCCTGCAGTCAGGAAGAAGCCGACCGCGTTGTGGCCATACCACCACTGAATCATCGCATCCTGCACGCCGGCGTAAGCCGAGTAGGACTTCATCATCGAGAAGGGGATCGCCGCACTATTGACGAGGTGTAGCAGGGCTACGGCCAGGATAAAAGCACCGAAGAACCAGTTGGCGACATAAATATGACTGACCTTGCGCTTGACGATTGTGCCGAAAAACACAATTGCATAGGACACCCAGACCAGCGTGATGAGGATGTCAATCGGCCACTCCAGTTCGGCGTATTCCTTGCCCTGGGTGTAGCCGAGCGGCAAGGTAATTGCCGCGAGAACAATGACCAGTTGCCAGCCCCAGAAGGTAAAAGCCGCCAGACCATCCGAGAAAATGCGCGTATGGCAGGTGCGCTGAACAACGTAGTAGGAAGTGGCAAATAACGCGCAACCACCAAAGGCAAAAATCACGGCATTGGTATGCAAAGGTCGCAGACGGCCAAAGTGCAGAATGCCGAAGTTCAACTCCGGCCAAACCAGCTGGGCGGCGATGATGACACCGACCAGCATGCCCACAATGCCCCATATGACGGTCATGACGGCAAATTGCCGCACTACCTTGTAGTTATACGTTGACTGAGTTTCCGACATAACCCCACCCCTTTTTTTTAAAAACCGGCTTCCACCACCCACTGATGCCCCTATCAGCAGCATTGGAATAAACAGACGATATTTTAACTAATCACAAGACAATTTGATACAGCGCAAATCTCGCCACCCTTCTGTTCATTCATCTGGATGGCGAGTTAGGTATTAACCGGGGGCTAGAAGCGCCAGCCGAGACCTACGCCGATGAGTAGCGGGTCAACTTTCAGGTGCGACAGTTTGGCACCGGCTCCGTTATACAGGTCGCTACGAACCTGCGCTTTTTTGACATCAAAGTTCAGGAATAAGGACTTATCCAGCTTGACGTCGAAACCGGCTTGCACTGCACCGCCCCACCCATCGTTTTCAAGATGCAGACGGGTCACACCGGGCACGTCCAGGTTGTCACTGGAAAAGCGGGAATAGGTCACGCCTGCGCCGACATAAGGACGGAAGGCGCCATCGGGGTTGAAGTGCCATTGCAGAGTGAGCGTCGGTGGCAAGAGGCTGAAGGTACCCGCCTTGAAGCCGCCGATAGCGCTGCTGGTGACGTGAACGCTATGATTCTGAGGGTAAGTCAGTATCAACTCGGTCGCCAGATTTTTGGTGATGAAGTAGCTAATATCGACTTCCGGAATCGTCTTGTTGCTCACGTGTATCGCGTCTTTCGGTACAGCCAGAGCGGCAATCGGGTCCGACTTGTTGGCGGTATCGACGTTCACCGCACGCACTCGAACTAGCCAATTGCCCTCCTGCTGAGCCTCTGCGACGCCTGCAGCCAAGACAAAAACGGTCGAAACTGTCATTGCAAGCACTTTTTTCATGTTATACCCTTAACAATATTTTAAAAACAAACAAAACACGAAATGTCCTAGCAATTATAACCCTACAAATTATATGAGTATAGAAATTTCAACAATTTCAATAAGCGCTCTTGAACGCGAAACGGGCCTCAGTAAAGACAAGCTTCGCAAATGGGAGGAGCGCTACGGATTTCCCCAGCCGACACGCCGAGCAAATGGCGATCGCTTCTACACCTCAAGCGACCTGAAGCGACTTCTAATAGTAAAGCGTCTATTGGACAACGGGCTTAGACCGACTCATGTCGTTGCTCTTGAACTCGACGAGCTTCAGGCGCTGTCCGAAAAAACCAACTGCCCTCAGCCACACGGGGCGCATGACAAACTCCTGGGAAATGTCTGGCGAGCACTACACCTTCCATCTCAGGAATTGTTGAAACAGCATATCTATCGCAGCCTGAAGAGCTCTGGCCTACGTGTTTTTGTCCTAGACATTTTACCGATGCTCAACCAAATGGTTGGTGATGGATGGGCAAATGGCACTCTCGCCGTTCATCAGGAACACCTTTACTCAGAAGCGATTCGCACGCTCCTCCTCGAAGCCATCGGGCCGGTGCTCCCATTACCGGGGTATCCCAGGATTCTTCTCTCGACACCCCCTGGTGAACGACACGACCTGGGAATGCTGATGTTGCAGTCGATTCTGACCTTGGACGGGTCTCACTGCATTTCGCTTGGCACGGAAACCCCGGCGGCTGAATTGGTGGCGGCAGCACAGAGTCACAAGGCAGAGGTGATTGCTCTGTCATTCAGCATTGCGTTCCCGGTCCGTAGCGTCGGGCCATTTCTGGAGCAAATTCGAACGGGATTGCCGGAGAGTACGGAGGTCTGGGCTGGAGGCGCATCCGTCGACCGCATTCGTCGAAAATTGCCCGGCATTAGAACCTTCGCGACGCTAGAAGATGCCGCAGCAGCTGCAACGGCCTATTTCAACGAAGAAGAACCCGTCCAGTGACGAAGCAAGGGGGTTGTCTTTCGACATATCGATTTGATTCGGTCAGGTGTCTGGAACAGATCAAAAGCTGATCGATAGGCAAAAAAATGGGTGCGTCGAAACGCACCCGAACCCCAACAGAGAAAAAACCTGAACACCTGAATACATGCGGATGCAATGAACCGCATCAAACTGCGATTGATTATGCCCGCCCGTCGAAATAAAATTCTTGATATTGGTCAAAACACGAACTTGGCTGCCGACAAGCCCGGATCAATCTGATTTTTTTGTCACCGCATCACCCTGCGCTGTGTCATGCTTTTTTTCAGGCAAGACTTTATCGTCGTCCATCAAGATTCGATAGGCAGGCCCCTCCATGTCGTCAAACTGGCCATTGCGCAGCGACCACCAGAAGGCGATGCCAATGAGAAAAACCAGCACGACAGAAATCGGAATCAGGAGATAGAGGGTTTCCATCAGGTATCAGGACTCCGTAGTTTTCTGCAAACGCAACGAATTCAACACCACCAGCAACGAACTGCCGGACATGCCGATGCCGGCCATCCACGGCGCAACAAAACCAAGCATTGCCAGCGGCAGCGCAACAAAATTATAGGCGAAGGACCACAGCAGATTCTGCCGGATGACGCGCATCGAACGGCGCGCCACAGCGATACCGCAACGCAAATGATCAAGGCTCTCCGAAAGCAGCACCAGATCGGCCTGCGTACGCGCCAGATGCGAGCCGCCGCCCATGGCTACCGACACCTGCGCCTGCGCAAGAACCGGCGCGTCATTGACACCATCGCCGACCATCGCCACGACGACTCCGCCCACCTGTAGCGCGGATACATAATCATGTTTGCCCTGCGGCGACATGCAGGCATGCACCTCGGCAATGCCGAGCGCCTGCGCAACGCGATGCGCGACCGGCGCAGCATCCCCGGTGAGCAACGAAACCTGCCGGCCCGCTGCTTGCAGCTCAGCGATCAGCCGCGCTGCCTCGGGGCGGATTTCATCGCCG
>JBIJCY010000175.1:0-6106 GCA_044344385.1 Rhodocyclaceae bacterium
CCTATTGGAACCGCGCCTGCGAAAATCTGACCGGCGTGAGCGCGGCAGCGGTGGTCGGCACCCATGAACAATGGCGTCCCTTTTATGCCACCCCTCGCCCGGTGATGGCCGATCTGATTTTGTCCGGCGAGAGCGAGAGCAAGGTCAGGCAACACTACCCGGGGAAATGGCGGCGTTCAACCCTGATTGAAAACGCCTACGAGGCCGAAGACTTCTTTCCCCACTTTGGCAGTGACGGGCGCTGGGTTTTTTTCACGGCTGCGCCGCTGCGCGATGAAAGCGGGCAAGTGGTGGGCGCCATCGAGACGCTGCAGGATGTGACCAAGCGCAAGCTGGCCGAAGCGCAGTTGCGTGTCGCCGCGATCGTTTTCGAGGCGCAGGAGGGCATGATCATCACCGACACGGCGGGCGTCATGCTCCGTGTGAATAGCGCATTTACGCGGATTACCGGTTACACGGCGGCGGAGGCTGTCGGCCGGAGGATGCGTCTGCTCCATTCGGGCCGGCATCTGCCCGATTTTTACACGGAGATGTGGACGGCCATCACGCAGCGTGGGTCATGGCAAGGGGAAGTCTGGAACCGGCGCAAAAACGGCGAGGTTTATCCGGAGTGGCTGAGCGTCACGGCAGTGAAGGGGGAGGCGGGCGAGGTCACGCATTACGTCGGTACTTTCACCGATATCACCGACAAAAAAATAGCCGAAGACGAGATCAGGCATCTGGCGTTTTATGATGCTTTGACGGATTTGCCCAATCGCATGTTGCTCAATGACCGGCTGCAACAGGCGCTGGTGGCGGCGCGCCGTGATGATGCGCGAATCGCCCTGCTGTTTCTTGATCTGGACAAGTTCAAACCGATCAATGACAGCTACGGTCACGACGTCGGCGATCAGTTGCTGAAGGATGCGGCGCGCCGCATTCTGGCCTGCGTGCGCGAATCGGATACCGTCGCGCGCATCGGCGGCGATGAGTTCATCGTGTTGTTGCGCACGGTGGAAGATACGCGTGACGCCCTTGCCGTGGCGGAAAAAATCCGTGTCGCGCTCAATCAGCCTTTCGCGCTGAAGGGGCATCGTCTGGAGGTTTCCAGCAGCATTGGCCTGGCCCTTTACCCGGCGCACGGCAACGATGCTTTTGCCTTGTCGAAAAATGCCGATGTCGCCATGTATCAGGCGAAGAGCGCCGGGCGCAATGCGGTCCGCATCTTCTCGCCCGATGGGCTGGCCGAGGTGGCCGGGGAGTGCGCCGGCAGCAGCAAGGGGATCGTCCGTCTGGTCTGGCGGGCGGCTTATAACAGCGGCAATCCGGTGATTGATCACGAGCATCGCGAGTTGTTTCGTCTGGCCAATGTGCTGCTCGAAAAAACCGGCGCGCAACGTGAAGAGCCGCTTGAGTTTGATGCGGCATTCGATGCGCTGCTGCGGCACCTGGTCGAGCATTTCGCGCATGAAGAGTCGATTCTTGCCAGCCACGGCTACGTGCATCTTGCCGAACACGCAGCGCAGCATCAGGCGCTGGTGGAGAGTGCTTTAAAACTGAGCCAGCAGGCGTCTGAATCCATTGTCTCGATGGGCGAGCTGGTCGAGTTTCTGGTCGCTGAAGTCGTTGCCGGGCATTTGTTGAAGAAGGATAGAGGCTTCTTTGGTTTGTTTGTTGATGATCGCAGAGGCTGACGATCGCGCCTGTGGTGAGTTCATGGCTCAGCATTCTGACCGCTACCCCATCCCCACCCCAACCCTCCCCTTGAAAGGGAGGGAGCTTTAAACCCCCTCCCTTTCACACCCCTCCGGGTGGGCTTTGCGCAGGGGAGGGTTGGGGTGGGGATGGGGGATGGAAGTCCTGCTTTAAGCCCGATGAGTTGTATGCTAAGTTGCTACGTGGGCTGAGTCGGCGTGTCGTGCCGGCTGCAGCCAAAAGCAGATCGGGAGACGATGGATCCTCGCCGCAAGATATTGCTGGTTGACGACAGCAAGACTTTCCAGAGCCTGTTCACGGCGGTGCTGGGGGAGCGCGATTGCGAGCTGCTGCTTTGCAACGACGGCCGGCAAGCCTTGGATCTGATCGGCAGCCACTACGTCGACTTTATCTGCGCCAGCTTTTATCTGCCGGACATGGAAGGCATCGAACTTTGCCGCCGTGTACGTGAGCTGACCCGGTGTGCCAGCAAACCGTTTGTGTTGCTGACTTCGGTTGATAATACCGATGTCTTGATCAAGGCGCTGCCGGCGGGTGTCACCGACATCTTTCACCGCAACGATGTGCAACAGTTACTGGCTTTCATCAAGCGCTTTCCTTCGTCAAGTACGCGCATCGACGGGCGCGTGCTTTATGTCGAAGACAATCGCAGTCAGCGTGCCGTGCTCAAGACTATTCTTGAGCAACGAGGCCTGTCGGTGGATACCTTCGCTTCGGCAGACGAAGCCTGGCAGCAATTTCAGCAGCAGGACTATGATCTGGTGCTGACCGACATTGTTCTCGACGGCACGATGAGTGGTCTCTCCCTGGTCAATCACATCCGGCGGCAACCCGGTGAAAAAGGCGATACGCCGATCATCGCGGTCACGGCATTCGACGACAAGGCGCGCCGCATCGAGTTGTTCAATCTGGGGGTGACGGATTACATCCTCAAGCCGGTGGCCGAAGAGGAAATATTTGTGCGCATCGGCGGCCTGCTGGAGATGCGTCAACTGAGGCAGGCGATGGAAACTGAGCATCGGCAGCGCCACGCCGACGAGTTGGCACTGAGCGATGCGCGCTTGCAGGCCGTGCTTGATGGCAGCCCGGATGCCGTGTTGATCAGTGATGAGCGCGGCATCATTACTCAGTGCAACGCCCGGGCCGAGCCGCTCCTCGGCTATGCGGCCGCTGAGCTGATCGGCCAGTCGATCGACAGCCTGCTGCCCGAGCGTTTGCGCAGAAATCACGTGGCGCAACGGGAAGGGTATTTCGCATCGCCGGTGTCGCGAAGAATGGGGCAGGGGCGGACGGTCAAGGCGCTGCGCAAGGACGGCAGTGAAGTCGATATCGAAATCAGCCTGAGCCGGATGCAGACAGAAAGCCGCTTTCTCTTTGTCAGCGCCTTGCGCGATATTACCGAGCGCAAGAAAATGGAGCAGGCGCTAAAAGAGCAGAAAGATCATCTGGAAGAGCTGGTTGAGCAGCGCACGATTGAATTATCACGGGCGCTTGAAGTCGCCAAGCTCGCTGATCAGGCGAAGAGCGATTTTCTCGCCAACATGAGCCATGAACTGCGCACTCCGCTGAGCGCGGTGATTGGCATGGCCGGGTTGGCCCGGGGATGTTGTACCGACCCGAAACAGCGCGACTATCTGGACAAGATCAGCGTCTCCGGTAAACACCTCAGCCGTATCATCAACGATCTGCTCGACCTCTCGAAGATCAGCGCCGGCTATCTGGCGTTTGAAAATATCACCTTCAGTCTGCGCGGCTTGCTGGCACGCTGTAATTCGGTGATGGCATCCCGTGTGGCTGAAAACGGGCTGGAACTTGTCGAGACGATTGATGCGGCGGTGCCCGACGTTTTGCGCGGAGACCCTTCGCGGATCGAACAGATCATCCTTAATCTGGTGGGCAACGCCATCAAATTTACTTCTGCCGGTCGCATCGAGGTCCGCGTTGGCCTGCACGCGCGTGAAGCAGATCGCGTCTGCCTGACGATTGCGGTTGAAGATAGCGGCATTGGCATGGGCCCCGAAGCGCTGGCGCGTCTGTTCAAGCCATTTTCACAGGCCAATGAGGCTGTGAGCCGCCAGTACGGTGGCACGGGGCTTGGTTTGACGATCAGCAAACGACTGGCCAACATGATGGATGGTGACATCAGCGTGACCAGTCGCGAAGGCGCCGGCTCCACTTTTTCGGCCCACCTCTGGCTCAGTCTGGGTGAGCCCGGTGAATTGCTTGCAGCGACCGAGGCCGCGTCGAGTTCGGCGCTGGTGCGCTACGAGAATGTGCGCGTACTGGTCGTTGATGACCAGCCGTTCAACCGCGAAATTGCCGAAGGTCTGCTCACGCAGGTCGGCATCGCGGTGCATCTTGCAAGCAATGGTCAGGACGCGCTCGACATTGTTTCGAGTGCTGCGGAAGCCTTCGATTTGGTGCTGATGGACGTCCAGATGCCGGTCATGGACGGCCTCACGGCGACCCGTGCGATCAGAAATCTGGATGGCTTTGCCACTTTGCCAATTGTTGCCATGACGGCGCAAACGATGGCGCATGAGAGAGAGCGAAGCAGCGCCGCCGGCATGACGGATCATATCGGCAAGCCCTTCGATGAAGCCGGCTTTTACCGCGTGCTGGCGAGGTGGATTCCGGCCGGCAAACAACGTCTGCAAAGCTGCGCAACTTCCACAACGACGCCCGCGATGGCACCGGCCGGCTTGCCGTTCCTGCGCGGTGTCGATGCCAGCGCCGGACTGGCGCTGTTGCTGGGTAACGAGGAGCGCTATCGGCATTGGCTGGGCGACTTTGTGGTGGAGGCGCCCGCCGCGCTACGATATGTTCGTAAGGCACTTGGCGCCGGCCAGACGGAGGTGGCCGGCATGGCGGCGCATGGCCTGAAGGGGCGCGCCGGCATGCTCGGCATGAAAGCGTTGCACGCTACGGCGACGGCGCTGGAAACGGCGATAAAGGAAAGGGTGCCGACAGAGCGGCTTCTCCTGGATATGGAGCAGGGCGTCACCGCCATGTGTGCTGAGATTCGCAGTGGTCTCGGTCTTGCCGAAAATGCAGACGGGGCTGCTGAAACGGTTGAATTTTTGATGTCTGATCTGCCGCCAGGTTTGCCGCCGGCCTGCGTCACGCACCTGATCGCCCGGTTGCAGGCGGGCGACGGCGACTGCGGCAAGCTGGCTGCCGCCTGCCTGGCCGAACAGGAGCACGCGGCCTGGGCGCCGCGCTTGCGGCAAGCCCTGCGCCATATCCAGGTTTTTGACTATGCCGCCGCCGGTAGGGTGCTTGGCGCGGACTGAGGCGCTGGGAAGGCCGCGTTGGAGAAACGGCTATGTGCCTATTGTGCCATTAGTGGACGCATAGACGTCTGTAGTGTATAAAGACATTTCCAATAGCTTTAAAAGCATCCGTTGTTAAATATTTCCAAATCCACCGAAGAATGGGAAGCCGCGTTGGGGCAGCAGGCGCGCGCGCTACGCCTGCGTCATAACCTGGACCAGCAGGCCGTGGCCGAACGGGCGGGGGTGGGTTTGACCGCATTGAAAAATCTGGAGTCGGGCAAGGGTGCGGCGCTGAAAACGCTGATCAAGGTGTTGCGCGCACTGGGTCGGGCCGATTGGCTCGAAACTCTGTCTCCGGCAGTTTCGATCAGTCCGATGCAGATGCTGAAGACGAAGGCTGTTCGTCAACGTGCCTCCCGGCCGAGAAATCTGCCAAAGGGATAAGCCATGCACAAACCTGTCTACGCGGTTGAGGTGCGTCTTTGGGGGAACACGGTCGGTGCGGTTGCGCTTGATCCCCGGCTGGGTTATTACGCTTTTGAATACGATCCCCGTTTTCTTTCCTCAGGGATTGAGCTTGCGCCTATTGCCATGCCGCTCGCCGGAGGGGGTGAGCCGTTTGTTTTTACGGATTTGCCGGAGCTCACTTACAAGCGCCTGCCGGCGTTGTTGGCCGATGCGCTGCCGGATGATTTCGGTAATAGCCTGATTGATACCTGGATGGCCAGCAAAGGGGTTGGCAAGGCGGCCATTACCGCACTTGACCGCTTGGCCTATATGGGAAAGCGCGGCATGGGGGCTTTGGAATTTCGCCCGGCGAGGGGCCCTAATGCGGCGAGTCATACGGCGGTCAGGTTGTCTTCGCTGGTGGAAAGCGCCCGTCGCGCCGTGCGCGGTGAAATCGACAGCGAGCACCACGCCAGAGCGGCGCTTGCCCAGATCATCCAGGTGGGTACTTCGGCCGGTGGGGCACGCGCCAAGGCGGCGATTGCCTGGAATCCGGCAAGCAATGAAATTCGCGCCGGCCAGTTTGATATCGACGACGGTTTCGAGCACTGGCTGCTCAAGTTTGACGGGATGGGAACGGATAGCGAGTTGGGCTCGTCGCAAGACTATGGCCGCATTGAATACGCCTA
>JBIJCY010000177.1:0-6008 GCA_044344385.1 Rhodocyclaceae bacterium
GTGCGCGACCTGTACGACGGGCCTCCGGCACAGCGCCTGATGTCGCACATCACCATGATGTTTGCACTGGCCCCCGCTGTCGCACCCGTCATTGGCGGCTGGCTGCAATCGTGGTTCGGCTGGCGCTTGGTGTTCGCCTTTCTGGTACTGATCACCACGGCCTTATGGCTGGTGGTCTGGCGCCTGCTGCCCGAAACGCTGCCACCGGAACGACGTCAGTCAATGCACCCGGCCTACCTTGGCCGCAGCTACTGGAAGGTACTCACTTCGCCGGCATTTCTTCTTGCCTGTGGTGCGATGGCCTTCAACTTTGCAGGATTTTTTGTTTATGTCCTGTCCGCGCCTGTCTTCCTGATGCGCCATCTCGGCGTCGCGGAAACCGGCTTCCTCTGGCTGTTTGGACCCGCCATGATCGGCCTGATGAGCGGCTCGTGGCTCTCCGGCCGTCTGGCCGGCAAACTCTCGCTACCGCGCACCATTGCCGGCGCCTATCTGATTATGGGAACTGCCGCATTGCTCAATGTTGGCTTGAATCTGGCCCTACCGCCCAGCCTGCCCTTGAGCGTCCTGCCGATCTTTGTCTACGTGTTTGGCATGGCAATGGCGATGCCCTGCCTGACACTGATAGCGCTTGACCCCTACCCTGAACAGCGCGGATTGGCCGCCTCGTGCCAGACGTTCCTGCAGTCCGGCTTCAACGCGTTTGCCGCCGGCATCATCGCACCCGCCCTGTGGGGATCGACGCTGACAATGGCGTTCGGTATGAGTTTGCTGCTGTTGCTTGGTGGCGTCTCGGCCTGGCTGCATCAACAGCAGAAGGCGACTTAGCGTGTTTTGGGCAGCGGACATTCGTTCGATTCAGCGCTCTGAGAACGTCCGGGAAGTTCACGGCGACGGGTCTTTTTTGACCAACTGCTTCATGAAAGCAGCTTCGCTTTTTGTGATGCGAGGCATTTTGTCCGGCACTGTGGAATCTACTAACCGCACAAAGTCATCCAAAGCAAGGGGCTTCGAAAGCTCTTTAACGGCTCCATCAATCCGCTCACGCAAAACAAAGAGGCCCGTGCCGGTAACAACCATCAAGTATTGGTGGCCCCCGCTCCGGGTATTTAGCCGTGCCATCGCGGCTGATGCACGAGTTGAGCGCATATGGAATCAGTAACAGTCAGCCGCCTAAGAAATCTCTTTTCCCGATGTCGACGCCATTGTGGCGAAGGATATTGTAGGCAGTCGTTACGTGAAAATAGAAGTTGGGCAGAACCCAGTTGAGCAAATACTGTTGGCCCGTGAACTCAAGTTTCGTTTCGTGAAGCTGAAATGTAATTTCACGTACCTCGCTGCCATCAATCTGGTTTGCCTTGAAGCCGTCCAGGAAATCGATAGTTTTGGCGATACGCGCCTGTAACTCGTCAAAGGTCGTTTCGTTATCTTCGAACTTGGGAATATCGACGCCGGCAAGGCGTGCTGCGCAGCCCTTGGCTTGGTCGGTCGCAATCTGAACTTGCTTGAGCAAGGGAAGCATATCGGGGAACAGACGCGCGTTAATAAGCACGCCGGGAACAATCTTCTTACTGGCGGCGTGCTCCGCCGACTTTTTCAGAATGGCTGCAAGATTATTCAGCATATGCTTTAACGCCGGGACTGAAGCGTCGTACATGGAAAGTGCCATGATGTTTTCCTTGTGAGGTTATTTGTCTAAACCAACGTATAACCAGCGGTATGATCGCCGAAAACCATCTTAATCTTTTCGTCGCCCATGAGCTGGCTCAGGTAGCGTTTGGCACTCGGCAGCGGGATGACGTTAGCTTCCGCAATCTCGGTAATCGACATAGGATGCTTTGTATAGGCAAGTAGTGCCAGAATCGTGGCCACATCTTCTTCCGCAAGTGACAGGTTGATGAGGTGAACGGCACGTCCGTTGTTTTGAAGGCTTGAATGTTCGCTCATTTGATCCGACTAAAAAATCAATCCAGTTCCCTGTATTGGGGCGAAAGTGCGAATATTCAAGAATGGCATAGGATGTCATTGATTAAATGAAACCGATTTTGAATCAGATTCCCCGGTGCAACCGCTGCGCTCATTACTACATCACGCATGACCCAGCGTTCAAGTACGGTTGCCGCGCTCTAGATTTCAAGAGCAAGCAACAGCCGATTCGCGACGTAGTTGAGGCGTCAGGGCTGCCGTGCCTGTATTTCGAAGTAAAAAAAAGAAGCGGATTCGGTGGGTGAGTTTTTCAGAGGCTACGTGTTTTCGCAGACAAAAATTTCCCGCTTTGTCGGCGTTCTGTAACGGCTTGTGCGGCGCGAGACAATATCGCCGGTAACTACCCGACGTCATATCACACCGTCTGTTTACAGTACGTCTCTTTGGCAAACAGGATCAGACACAGTGACAGCACGACACAAGCAAACATCAGGCTGAACCCTGCCTGATAGGCAGCCGCATCATAGATGCGCGCGCCGGCGACGGTGTTGCCCAGCCAGTTGCGGTCAAGAATCCAGCCGACTGCAGGCTGCAACAACATGCCGCCCAGCAGCGGCCCCATATTGCAAACGCCGGAAGTGGTGCCCATCAGGCGTGCCGGCACCGACTCCTTGGCAAAGGCAAAACCAATGATCAGATTGCCCGACACAAAACCGGTGAAAACCAGCGTTGCAACGAGGGCGCCAAGCGACAGCGGAATGAAAATAATCACCGCCCAGCCGAGTAATGCGGCCACCGTAGTGGCCACATAGATCGGCTTGCGCCGGCCAATACGTTCAGAGAGCGAGCCGAGAATCGGCCCGCCAAAGGCCCAGGCGATCAGCAGTGACGAGGTAATGGCCGCTGCCATTTTGGTATCCAGGCCATGTACCTGGCGCAGGTAGGGCACGCCCCACAGACCGGCAAACGTCAGCACAGCACCGGCAATACCGATCGGCGTGATCAGCAAAATCCAGGTGTTGCGATAGGAAAGCACCTCGGCGACACCGTGCAGGATCGAACCATGCTGCCCGCCGCCATGTGCGCTGACCGCATGACTGTCGTAGCCTGACTGTGCTGGGTCGTCACGCACGCGCCACCAGATGGCGATGCAGAGCAGGCCGGTCAGCGCGGCTGAAACAGCCATCACCGGGCGCCAGCCGAAGGACTCGACGAGCATGCGTAGCGGCACGCCGGCGATGACGCCACCGACCACCCCAAAGAGCAGCGCCAGCCCGGAGGCCAGCGCAAACTGGCGCGGTGCAAACCAGCGTGTTGCCAGCTTGAGCATCGAGACAAAAGCGACAGCCACCGAAGCGCCGATCAGCAGGCGGCCGGCGCTTGCCCACCACAGATCGGGCGACCACGCAAAAAGTGCCGTGCCGATCGCCGCCACGCCAGCGCCAGCGGTCAACAAACGGCGCGGCCCCCAGCGGTCGACAATGATGCCGGTCGGGATCTGCATGGCCACGTAGGAATAGAAATAAAACGCCGACAGGTTGCCCAGCGCAGCAGCGCCGATCGAGAACTCGTTCATCAGCCGATCGGTCATCACCGCCGGCGCGACGCGCTGGTAGAAACCAATCAGATAGAGCAGAGCGCCGAGCCCCCAGACGCTCCAGGCGAGCAACGCCGGCGGGTAATTGTGTGCGTCTGCGCGCGTGCCTGAACTCAACTTTGCTCCCAGGGCAGCCCGTCAACACGCCAACCGTTACGGGTATTGCGATGATAATTTTCGTCGCGCTCGCCCTCAAAGCCGTAGAGAACGTTAATAACCTCGGCAAAACCCGCTTCTTCGAGTACGTGAGCGGCCTCGACCGAGCGATGACCGCTGCGGCAGATGAGGACGACCGGCCTATCCAGCCCGTCTCCGGCGAGCCGCTTGACCTCATGCGCGAAATCCGGATTGATCTCCCAGTCCGGCCCGTCACTCCACGAAACGTGCTCGGCGCCGCTCGGATGGCCGACGAAAAAATACTCGATCTCGCTGCGCACATCGATGAACAGTGCTTCAGGCACTCGCTGCAGAAATTGCAGTGTCTCGGTCGGGGTCAGATGTTTCATTGTTTTATACTGATGTTTTGGTGAAACGATTCTAGGGCAGTCGGACTGCGCTGTGGGGATGAATGTGATAAAAAAATTGTTCGCCGGATTGTTTTCCGGCCTGATTGCCGCAACCTTCTCGGCGTGTGACGGCATGGCGCTGCAGGATCTGAAGCCAGGCGTATCAACCGACCGTGACGTTCGCAACCGCATGGGGCGGCCGACCATGGAATGGAAGGACGCCGACGGCACGCAGACCTGGGAGTATCCGCGCACGCCCGAGGGCATCGTCAATTACATGATCGTCATCGGCCCCGACAACGTGCTGCGCGAAGTACGACAGGTACTGACCGAAGAAAATTTCGGCAAGGTGAAAGCCGGCATGCGCAAAGAAGAAGTGCGCCGCCTGCTCGGCCAACCCGCCCACGAACTCTATTTCCCGCTCAAGAAAGAGCATGTGTGGGATTGGAAAACCAAAGTTGAAGCGGGGATGGAGTGGTTTTTCAACGTGCATTTTGACGACGACGGACTGGTGGTAAAAACCAGCAGCAACTTCGTTCCAAAAGGCTGATCTGCAAGGCGTGCCAGATGGCGATCTACAGCAAGCTGTGCGTAGACCGCCATTTAACGCGCCTTGCAGAGCATTTTCCGGCACGCGTCATGCGTCCGCCTTCAAATAGTTGACTTTTTTACTATGGTTTACTAGAGTTCATTTGTCCCAAGGGGGAGTAGCTCTTCGCCGCGGCGTCGTCAATACGGAAGTCCTTGTTCAAAGGTTTTCCCGGTGCCCGGGCGGTTATCGCAAGATACCGCGAGCAAGACCTTTGCCGCGATGGCGGAGGTTCCCTTGTCAGAACATCGAACGGCCCTCAGTCCTCACCGAGATGGGCCGTTTTCATTGGCTGTAAATTCAGCGAATGAAAACGGCAGATGATCCGACAAGGAGACTGGCGCAATGGAAACAATCGGTACATGGTGGATGTGGGCAGGTTTTTTTGCCATCGTCCTCGTCATGCTGGCAATTGACCTTTTTATCGTCGGTGGCGGCAAAGAGCACCGGGTGTCGTTCCGTGAGGCAGCAACCTGGTCGTGCATCTGGATCGGTGTTTCGCTGGCCTTTGCCGGTGCGCTCTGGTGGTATCTCGATGGCGCTTTTGGCCGCGAAATCGCCAATCAGAAGGCCCTCGAATATGTTACCGGCTACCTGATCGAAAAGTCGCTGGCGGTCGATAACGTTTTCGTCTGGCTAATTCTTTTCAGCTTCTTCGCCATCCCGCTCGAACTGCAAAAACGCGTGCTGGTGCTCGGTGTGCTTGGCGCCATCGTCATGCGTACGGTCATGATCTTCGCCGGGGTCTGGCTGATTAGCCAGTTCCACTGGCTGCTCTACGTCTTCGGCGCCTTCCTGTTGATCACCGGCGTCAAGATGTGGTGGTTCGCCGAGCAGAAGCCGGATCTGGCCAACAACCCGGTGATCAAGTGGATCAAGCAGCACATGAAGGTAAGCGATGCCCTGCACGGCGAACGTTTCTTCGTGATGAAGGAAGATGCCGCTTCGGGCAAGCTGGTGCGTTACGCAACGCCGCTGTTTCTCGTATTGATTCTCGTCGAATTATCCGACCTGATTTTTGCGGTCGATTCGATCCCGGCGATCTTTGCCATCACCACCGATCCCTTCATCGTGCTGACCTCCAACGTTTTCGCCATCCTTGGTCTGCGCGCGATGTATTTCCTGCTGGCCGACATGGCCGATCGTTTCTCGCTACTCAAATACGGACTGGCGCTGGTGCTGATCTTTATCGGCATCAAGATGCTGCTGATCGACCTGTTGAAGATTCCGGTGCTCTTCTCGCTCGGCGTAGTCGCTGTAATTATCGCCACGTCGATTGTGCTCTCGCTGCGCAAGAATGGGCGGGAGAAATCTGCGGCAACACTGCCGGAACAGAAAGATTGAGCAAAGAAACAAGACAACCGCCGCGCTGGAGAAAACACTGAAAGCC
>JBIJCY010000178.1:0-6005 GCA_044344385.1 Rhodocyclaceae bacterium
ATCATCATCTATCGGCCTGAAATCCAGGCGACATCTCTCGGGCCACCCATCGCTCAAACTCGGCCGGAGGCATAGGGGGGCTGAAATAGAAGCCCTGCGCCTCATCGCAACCTTCGGCCTTGAGAAAAGCTTGCTGTTCCGGTGTCTCGATGCCTTCAGCGATGACCTTGAAGCCCAGGCTACGTGCCATGGCGATGATTGCCCGTGCGATGGCACTATCGTTGGTGTCGTCAGGCAGTCCATCGATGAACGCGCGATCGATTTTCAGGTTATCGATCGGCAATTTTTTCAGATAGGCCAACGATGAATATCCGGTACCGAAATCATCCACAGCGGTGGTGACGCCGAGTGCCTGTATTGCCAGTAGCACCTCGTTGGCGTGATCGGCGTTTTTCATGATGAAGCTCTCGGTGACTTCGATCTCAAGATAATCTGCCGGCACTCCGGAGGCATGCAGCGCATCCTTGAGCGTAGCAACGAAATCGCTGCGCTCGATCTGGGGCGTCGCTACGTTGACGGCAAGGCGTCCGAAGGGCAGTCCGGCATCCAGCCATCGGCGGGCCTGTTGGCAGACTTGCTGCAGAACCTGCTCACCAATCGGAATGATCAGTCCGGTATGTTCTGCAAGCGGGATAAATTCGAGTGGCAGGACAAGACCCCGTTCCGGGTCGCGCCAGCGAACCAGCGCTTCGGCCCCGGTCAGCATGCCCGTTTGCAGGCTCAATTGTGGCTGAAACCAGACCTCGAATTCTTTCTGGTCGATGGCCCGTCGTAGCGCCTGTTCCTGCAGCAATTGCTCCTGGGCGCGATGTGTCATGGTCGCCCGATAGAAACAGTAGCCACGGCGTCCGGCTTCCTTTGCCCCGTACATGGCGGCATCGGCATTGCGTACGAGGTCGGTGGCGTTATCGCCGTCCGAGGGGAAAATGGCGATACCGATGCTCGCGCTCACTTGCGCTGTGAGGCCGTCCAGATCAATGGGTGTATTGATTGCTGCCAGAATTTTGCGCACCACTTCAATTGAGTCGCTGCCATCGACCATGTCGGCAAGGACCACTGCAAACTCGTCACCACCCAGTCGTGCCACGGTGTCCTCGATGCGAATGCAGGTTTTTAGCCGAGTGGCAATCTCCTGCAGAAGGCGGTCGCCTACCGGGTGTCCCAGGCTGTCGTTAACTGTTTTGAAGCCATCAAGATCAATCAGCAGCACGGCGATCAAGTGATCATAGCGGCGGGCGCGATCAATGGCATGCGCCAGACGGTCCTGAAACAGAGTTCTGTTTGGCAGATCGGTCAACGGATCAAAATGCGCGAGCCGTTCGAGCTGTGCCTGTGAGCGCTTGATCGATGAAATGTCGGAGAAGACGCCAACATAATGCGTCAGCCGGTCGGTATCGTCCCGAATGGCGGTGATGGTAAGCCATTCCGGGTAAATTTCGCCCGTCTTGCGTCGGTTCCATATTTCACCCTGCCAGACCCCGCTCTGGGTGATGGCTGCCCACATCGATTGATAAAACTCGGATTGCTGCCGTTCAGACCGGAGGAAGCGGGGGTTCTTGCCGATCGCATCGTCTGCTTCATAGCCGGTTATCTCGGTGAAGGCGGTATTCACCGAGACAATATTCCCTGCAACGTCGGTGACCATCACGCCCTCGATGGTGGTGGCGAGAACGGTCGAGGCAAAGCGGAGTTTTTCCTCGTCATGTTTTCTTGCCGTGATGTCGGTGGAAATACCGACCACTGCCCGCAAGGTGTCACTCTCAATCACAGGGCATTTGACTGTCAGGTAGTAATGGGTGCCATCGGACTCCAGATTGTGTTCTTCGAAGGAGGTCATTCGCCCCTCTTCAATGACCATTCTGTCGTTGGCATCATGCTCAGCAGCTACCGCAGCAGGCATAAACTGATCACGCCGCTTGCCCAGAATCTGTTGGCGCTTATGTCCTACCACGTGCTCAAACTGGCTGTTGCACAACAGCAGCTTGCCATCGATGTCGAAGACGTAGATCACCGCGCCGGCACTGTCCACAATGGCCTTGAGGAGTTCCTGGCTGGCATGGAGTTCCTTTTCGGCCTGTTTGCGTTCTGTGATGTCCCGCCAGACGCAGTAGATGGCTTCTTTTCCTTGCAAGGTAATCGGGCGCAAGGTGACTTCGGCCGGAAAGTTCTCGCCGTTGGCACGGGTATGTATCCATTCAAACCGGTGCAGACCGTTGTCACGGGCGAGCTGTATCATCCGATCAGCCTTCGAGAAGGATGGTTCTCCGCCAGGCTGCACCGGTGGCGATAATTGCGCCGGGTGAACGAACAGGAACTCGCCCTTGTCGGGATAGCCCAGGAGCGTGGCCGCCATCGCGTTGCAATCGACAAAGCGATTGCCTTCAATGATCCATACCGGGTCCGGCAAGGACTCAAACAGGGTGTGAAAACGGTCCTCTTCCTCGCGCAGGGCGGCTTCAGTCTGCCGGCGAACTGCGATTTCCTTGGCAAGATCTGCGTTGCTTTGCCGAACCTGGCGCCCCCGGCTGGCGAGCAACCACGCAATGCCGGCAAGTAGCAGGGTGTTGAGCAGGCCCACGAGAAAATAGGACGAGGAACGCAGTTCCTTATTCATCCAACCTTTTTCAGGAACTGCAGCCAACTGCCATTCTCCGCCGGGAATGAGGACCGTGGCGAGTACTGGATTTCTGGAAAACAGCGCCGGGTCGCCTTCGATTACCTCGCCGTCTTTCCCCTTGCCATCCTTGCCGCGCAGCGCGACACGAATTTCTTCTTTAATTGCGTAGAACCCTCCGGCTTTCAAAAGATCCTTAGGGTTCGCGACAATCGATGCGGCTCCCCAGTAGCGAAATGACTCGCCGGTGGAAGGGATGTGCCGTATAAAAATCGGGTATCGGTGAATCAGGGCGCGCCCGCCCTGAACGAGGTTCACCGGGCCGGCCAAAATGGGTGTCTGTCTTTCCCTCGCCAGTTGTACGGTCCGGTTTTGTTCCGGCACCGTTGCATAACGGAAACCGAGAACCTTTTCATTTCCGACACGCGGATAGACGAAGTGCACTTCATCGTTTGGGGCGATGGTGATGTTGCGGATATGAGCATTTTTCTCAATCGCAAGGTAGGCCATGTCGGTGAACAGTTTTTGCGAGATGCCGTCCTGGAGCGCAATCAAATGCACCAATCCATCGGTGGAGTTGAAGGTGGCCTTGATGACGCCTTCCAACTGGGCACGAGTGGCAGCCAGTTCGTTAACAACCGCGCTGCGCTCCTCGGCCGCGCGTCGTTCAATGTCCAGCCTTCCCAGTTGCGAACTGATTGAGATGCCAGCAGCCAAGGTGATTGCAGCCACCGCAAGTGGCAGCTGCCGGTTCCACATCACTATAAGCACTCCTCTTTATCGGTGCACTAGCGCAAAGTGTAGCGCTTATTGTCCGGGTTCTGTCACGCTCTGGTTACCCGACTGCCGCCGGTAGAAGCAATACGAATTTTGATTATTCGCCCCCTCGGTAAATCGCGTTTTACGAATAGCTTCGGGCAGAGACTTGGCGTATGGCAATATATCCTATCGCCCGGTTTTGCTGCGAAGCTGTATCCCGGCAGCAAGCGCTGAAAGGCGGTTTGGGAGGAGCGGTGTCTGAAAGTAGCTGAATCAAGGAGCGAGCATGTCAGTCAGTGAGTTATACCAGCAGAAAAAAACAACGCCGGAAGAAGCCGTCGGATTGGTTCGCGACGGCGATTTTATTATCGTGCCGACCGGCGTTGGCGAGCCGCCCGCCTTGCTGACGGCGCTCTCAGAGCAGCGCCGGCGCTTCCGCGATGTCAAGGTCGGTCAAATTCTGGCCGTGCGCAAGTACGGCTACATTGACCCGGAAACAGTTGGTCACGTCCGTCACGTTGCGTTCTTTTACGGTGGCGCAACCCGTGCAGGTGGGCAGGAAGGTTGGATCGATTTTCTGCCGAACTATTTCTCCGAGATTCCGGCGATGATCCTGCGCAAGCAGATCCCGGCTGATGTCGTTTTTTCGATGGCGTCACCGATGGACGAGCATGGTAATTTCTCGCTCAGCCTGGGTGCTGATTACACGATGGCGGCGCTGTCGATGGCGCGGGCGGTCGTCCTTGAGGTCAATTCGAATGTGCCGTTTGCTAGTGGGAATTGTCTGGTGCATGTCTCGCAGGTCAGCGCGCTGGTTGAGAGCGACGAGCCTTTGTTGGAGGTCGGTTTGCCGAAGATCGGTCCGGTGCAGGAGGCGATCGGCAAGTACGTTGCCGACATGATCGACGACGGCTCGACGCTGCAGATCGGTTACGGCGGCATTCCAGATGCCGTGGTCATGCAGCTGACGCATAAGCACGATCTGGGCATTCATACTGAAATGATCGGCGACGGTATCCTTACCCTGCTTGAGGCCGGCGCAGTCACCAATCGCAAGAAGAACTACCTGCCGGGCAAGATGGTGGCGACTTTCGCGCTGGGTTCGCAGAAACTTTATCGCTTCATGCATCGCAATCCGATGCTCGAAATGCATCCGGTGGATTACACCAATGACCCGATGCTGGCCGGTCGCAACGATAATCTGGTGGCGATCAATGCGACGCTGCAGATCGATCTGCTCGGACAGTGCGGTTCCGAGAGTCTTGGCGCGCGGCCGTATTCAGGTACCGGCGGGCAAGCTGATTTTGTTCGAGCTGCTAATCGTTCGCAGGGGGGAAAGGCATTCATCGTGCTGCCCTCGACGGCCAAAAACGACAGTATTTCGCGCATCGTCCCTGCTTTGACGGCGGGCACCCACGTAACGACGAGCAAAAACGACATCAATTATGTGGTGACCGAGTTTGGTGTCGCCCAGTTGCGTGGCAAGTCGGCCAAACAGAGGGTAGAAGCTCTGATCGCCATCGCCCACCCGGACTTTCGGGGTGAGCTTAGCGCATCAGCGCGCAAGTTGAATTTGCTGTAGCGCCGTCAGTTCGAGGCGTCTGGCTACGCGACGGTGCAGCTCAGGCGAATCCCGGGAGCCAGGCGGTTCGGGAGCTGCGCGCTACGGGTTCAAGCGAGCCCTGAAAAAGCGCTTCGATGACCGGCGGGTCGCGCCAGCGCTCGTTAAGAAAGCGCAGCCCTGCTTCTTCGACCAGCGTTCCCTTCCAGTAGTAATTCGCCACCTCATCGAGCGTTGCCAGACTCAGGTTGTGCGGTAGTCGCAGGTAGTCCAGCCAGCTTGAATCGTGAAAGGAGCAGACATAGGCGCCTGTACTGCGTGCCTTGGTCAGTTGCTTGCCGTAAACACGGGCGGGGTGTTTGCTGCGAAATGTCTCGGCGTCAACTTTTGTGGCGAAGAGAAGCAAGGAATGAAGGCGGCTGGGAAAGTGGTTGAACAAGCGTTGCCGAAAATACTCCAGATGGTATTCGGCAAAATAGTTCTGCACGGTCGTGAACTGGTCTTCCGGCAGCGAGGCGCCAAAAGGGTTGCCGGTCAGGATGTCCCAGCCCGGAAGCTCGGCGTCTGCGTCCAGCCATGCGTACATCTCCAGTGTTGCGGTGTCCCTGATCAGGTGATCCATGATGACTTTGAAAATTCGTTTGGGCCTATTCTCACCATTCGTCGGGCTTTGTCCAGCACTGCCTGCTTTTTCTGCACGCTATTCTTCTTTGGGCACCGAATTTTAAATTATGCAATCAATTGCACTAATTGTCGGCCGCGCGACAATTGCTTGCTCACTTTGGTCATAGACTGGATTTGTGTAGCACTCCTCTCAGCCTTGGCTGCCCAGAGCGCTAGCAGCAAGCCGGAACAAATACCGGCCCGGCATGTGCCGGATAGCAACGCTTGAGACCAGAGGAGATAAACCATGAACGCATTCAGGCGAGCCCTCGCGGGGGGGCTGTTTTTTTCGCTGCTGCTGATGCCAGCTTTGGCACTGGCGCAACAAGGTAATGTGATCAAGCTCGGGCAATCCCTGCCGCTAACAGGCCCGCTTGCCGAACTTGGCAGCGAGTACCGCGATGGCGC
>JBIJCY010000179.1:0-6004 GCA_044344385.1 Rhodocyclaceae bacterium
GGCTGATCTGAAGGCAGGGGCAACCTGTTAATATACGCAATTCCGCAGTCCTGCAGCAAACCTAATGTCACTTCCCAGTCCAGACGCCATGAGCGCCGATGAAAAGCGCGCCGGCATCAGCCTTGCGGCTGTTTTTGCCTTGCGCATGCTCGGCCTTTTTCTGATTCTTCCGGTCTTTGCGATTTACGCCAAGGATCTGCCGAGCGGCAATGATATGGCGCTGGTCGGCCTCGCGCTGGGCGCTTACGGGCTGACGCAGGCTTTCCTGCAGATTGCCTACGGCGCGGCGTCCGATCGTTTCGGGCGCAAGCCGGTGATCGTTTTCGGGCTGGTCATTTTTGTCATTGGCAGTTTTGTCGCCGCGCTGGCGACGGATATTCACGGCGTCATCATCGGCCGCGTGCTGCAAGGTGCCGGGGCTATTTCCGCTGCGGTGACAGCGTTGGCGGCAGACCTGACCCGCGAACAGCATCTGACCAAAGTGATGGCGATGATCGGCTCTTCGATCGGCCTGGTGTTTGCCATTTCGATGGTTGGTGCACCGCTGCTTTATTCCGGAATCGGCATGTCCGGCATCTTTGTACTGACCGGTATTCTTGCCCTGCTCGCCATTTTTGTCGTACTCAAGGTCGTGCCAGCGGCCCCGGCGGTGCCGCGACAACCGGGGTGGTCGAGTTTTGTTGAGGTGTTGACGCATCCACAACTGCTGCGCCTCAACTTTGGTGTTTTCGCCTTGCACATGACGCTGACGGCCATGTGGGTGCTGCTGCCCTCGGATCTGATTACCCAAGGCGGGTTGGCGGTTGCCGAACACTGGAAGGTTTATTTGCCGGCGCTGCTTGCCTCCTTTGTGGTGATGGTGCCGGCGATTATCGCGGCAGAAAAATTCGGCAGGATGAAGCTGGTTTTTAACTCGGCAATCCTGCTGTTGTTGGTAGTACAGTTTGGCTTTGGGTTTTTTGGTGGCGGCATTTATGGGCTGGCCGTTTGCCTGACGCTTTTCTTTGTGGCCTTCAATATTCTTGAGGCGACCCAGCCCTCCCTGATTGCGCGGATCGCACCGCCGCACGCCAAGGGCGCGGCGCTCGGCGTTTACAATACGACGCAGGCGATCGGCCTTTTTCTTGGCGGCGTTTTTGGCGGCACGATTGCCAAATACTTCGGCTCAGGCGCGGTATGGGCCGCTTGCGCTACGCTGCTTGCCGTCTGGTTATTGCTTGGTCTGACCATGGTCATGCCGCCACCACGCGTGCAGCAGCGACCTGCATAAATCCTTATAATCCTTCTTCTCACACCATTCGCACACCATTCAGGGAGACAACATGGCTTCGGTTAACAAAGTGATTCTCGTCGGCAATCTGGGCGCCGATCCGGAAACCCGCTACATGCCCAACGGCGATGCCGTGGCAAACATCCGCCTGGCGACCACCGAGTCCTGGAAGGACAAGGCGAGTGGCGAGAAGAAGGAAATCACCGAATGGCACCGTGTTGTTTTCTACCGCAAGCTTGCTGAAATTGTGGGTCAGTATCTCAAGAAGGGTTCGGCGGTTTACGTTGAAGGTCGCATCCGCACCCGCAAGTGGCAGGACAAGGAAGGCCAGGAGCGCTACACGACCGAGATCGAAGCCAACGAAATGCAGATGCTTGGCGGGCGTTCGGGCGCCGGCGCTTCTTCCGGTGGTGAAGCCGAGTACGGTGGCAGTATGCCGTCGTCAGGCGGCGCTGGTGCGCCGGCTGGAGTGCGTTCCGCGCCGGCCAAGAAAGCCCCAAGTTTCGATGATATGGATGACGACATTCCGTTCTGATCCAGGTCGCTCATCAAGAAAAAGCCGGCTTTCGCCGGCTTTTTCTTTGCTGCAAAAAAATTTAGCGACGACCGTGCCCGCCACCATGTTGGCCGCCATTGCCTTGATTGCCATGATTCTGTTGTTGCGCGCCGTTGTGATTGCCCGGGTTGTCGTGCTGCGAATGACGCCGCTCACCGCTCCCGTTCTGGCGCTGTTGGTTGTCGTGTTTTTCATGATTGACCCGGCCACTCTGACGGTTTTCGGCCATCTGGATGTTTTTTTGTTCGTTGCGGCTAACGTGCCCATCGGCGCCGGCACGGGCTTCCATCCGGTTTGTGTGCGCCTGCCCCTGTTCGAGGCGGCCGGCTTCCTTGGTTGTCAGCTGACCGGATTTGACACCTTGTTCGATGCGCTGCTGCTGGTTGATGTTGCGCTGAACGTCGGCTTGCATGCGCTGTGAGGATGCCGAGTTTGGATCGCCACGCTGTGCGTCGTGTTTTTCCTGATAGATTTCATTGCTCAGTTTGTTCTGTGCCTGGTTGATCCGGCTCTTTTCGGCGTTACTTAGATTGCCGTCCTTCATGGCCTTGGCTTCCATGCTTTCGACGCGTGATTCTCCACGTTCAAGTCTGGCGGCTTCACGGGTGGTCAGTTGGCCGGACTGCAGGCCCTGCTCGATGCGTTGTTGCTGGTTTACGTTACGTTCCACTTCGGAAGCGACGCTTTGGGCGAAGGCTGCGGTGGAGAAAAGACTGGCGACTGCGACGGCAAGTGCAATGTGTGTGGTTTTCATGATGATCTCCAGAAAGAGGTTGTTTCGGTTCAGGGTGTCGACGAAAGTCATTTGACACCGGTTCGAATTTGCCTTCCAGCGAGATTCGGTAAATCTTGTAACGAGTTGTTTCCCCTTGTTTTTAGAGAGATTGCGATATGCCAAATACTTGCTTTACCGCGATCGCCGGTTTTGAGGCAAAATTCGCATTGTTGCAGTGCCGCATTTTGTCTGCGAGGTTCGTAAATTATGGCCAGTCCGATCAGCTTTCGCATTCTT
This sequence comes from Rhodocyclaceae bacterium, assembly GCA_044344385.1. Taxonomy (GTDB): domain Bacteria; phylum Pseudomonadota; class Gammaproteobacteria; order Burkholderiales; family Rhodocyclaceae; genus CAJBIL01. Next base: position 2,839 of record JBIJCY010000179.1, read on the forward strand.
GAAGATGTCGCTCGTGATCTTTCGGGCGAGGTGGTGTCGTTTCCGACATTCCTCGATATCACCTTCCAGTTGCGTACGGCGCTAAAAAATCCGACCTTGACGGTGGCTCAATTGGCAGCGCTGGTCGGCGTCGATCCGTTGATGAGCACGAAGATCATCAGAATGTCCAATTCGGTGGCAATGAATCCTTCCGGACGGGCAATTGCCGATGTCAAAAGTGCGATCAGTCGCATCGGTATGGAGGCGGTGCGCAGTGTCTCGTTCGCCGTGGCGATGGAGCAGTTACTCGGGTCGAAAAAGATGGCGCCCTTCGAGCGTTTGTCGCAGCGTCTCTGGGAACATACGATCCATGTCGCTGCGCTATGCCGCGTGCTGGCAAAGCAGGCACACATCAACCAGGATGAGGCAATGTTCGTCGGGTTGGTGCACGATATCGGTGTTTTCTACCTTCTTTCGCGAGCCGCCAATTTCCCCGAATTGATCGAAGACAGGGCGGGTTTGCATGAGTTGCTGGTGCAATGGCATGACAGTATTGGACACGCCTTGCTGGCTGCGATGGGGCTGCCTGAAGAGGTTCTGGTGGCGGTGCAGGAGCATGAGGTCGAACGGCCGGTTGCGGTGTTGAAGACGCTACCTGATGTGCTTTTCGTTGCCAATAAACTGGCCAATACACAAAGCGGCTGGCGTGACCCCGAGTATGCCGAGGCCGTCGATACGTCTGCGCTGGCTGAGTTGTTTGATAGCGACGCGATCGCTGCGCTGCTTGCCGAGTCGGCAGAGGAAGTGCAGTCCCTGAAAGCCGCGTTGACGGGTTGATCAAAGGACCGGGGCCTGCAGGCAGAACCCGGTCCTGGTGTCTGAAATATGAGGCTGTAAATGCAAGAATCGCTTGATCAAAGCAAGTCCCGACTGGCTGCACTCTCGCTTGCCGCACTCGGCGTGGTTTATGGCGATATTGGCACCAGTCCGCTATACACTATGAAGGAGGTGTTTGCCGGCAATCATCCGATTCCGCTGACGCCGGAGAATGTGCTCGGTATTCTGTCGCTGATTCTCTGGTCTCTGCTTGTCATTGTTTCGGTCAAATACGTGATCTTCATCATGCGTGCCGATAACCGGGGCGAGGGCGGCATCATGGCACTGATTGCACTGGCCCTGCACGATGCCAGGGGCAACGCTAGGCGCGAGAAAATGATCATGTTGTTCGGTATTCTTGGCGCCGGGATGTTTTACGGTGATGGCGTGGTGACGCCTGCGATCTCGGTGCTTTCGGCGGTCGAAGGGCTGGAGGTGGCGACGCCCGCATTCAAGCCTTTCGTCATTCCGATCACGCTGCTGGTTCTGTTTTTCCTATTTTTCGTCCAGCGCAAGGGAACTGCCTCGATTGGCTCGCTGTTCGGGCCGCTGATGCTGTTGTGGTTTTCGACCTTGGCGATCCTCGGGCTCTACAATCTGCTGGCGCATCCTGGCGTGCTCAGAGCGCTTGATCCGTCGTATGGCATCAATTTTCTTTTTGAAAATCGCGCCATTGCCATCGTCGCCATGGGTGCTGTCGTGCTCTCGGTCACGGGGGCCGAAGCCTTGTATGCCGACATGGGGCACTTCGGTCGCAAGCCAATTCAACTGGCCTGGTTCAGTTTCGTATTGCCGGCGCTGATCCTCAACTACTTCGGCCAGGGCGCTTTGCTGTTGGCTGAGCCTGCTGCGGTGCAAAACCCTTTTTATCACATGGCGCCGGACTGGGCGCTCTATCCGCTCGTCGCGTTGTCAACGGTAGCGACCGTTATCGCTTCGCAGGCTGTTATTTCCGGGGCTTTTTCAGTCACCCGACAGGCCATGCAACTCGGTTTCGTACCCCGCTTCGAGGTGCAGTTCACTTCAGCAAAAGAGCAGGGGCAAATCTACCTGCCGGGAATCAATTGGGGCTTGTTTGCGGCGGTGGTGGTTCTCGTTCTCGGCTTCAAGTCGACAAATAATCTGGCAGCTGCTTACGGTATCGCGGTGACTGGCGATATGGTGATTACTTCGCTGCTCGCCACGGTTGTTGCCGCCAAGGTATGGGGCTGGGGCTGGAGCCGGGCCATCGCGCTTTTTACCTGCTTTCTCGTGGTCGAGCTGACCTTCCTGTTCGCCAACCTGCTAAAAATTCCTGATGGTGGCTGGTTTCCGCTGGTTGCCGGTGCGGCGGTCTTTACCCTGATGACAACCTGGAAGCGCGGACGTCAATTGCTTGCTGAACGTCTGAGCGGCGAGGGGATTGAGCTTGAGCTGTTCATTGACGCGTTGCTGGTTTCGATGCCGGCGCGCGTTGCCGGTACGGCGGTGTTCATGAATTCAAACCCAGCCGGTGTGCCGCACGCGATGCTGCACAATCTGATGCATAACAAGGTGCTGCATGAGCGGGTGATTGTGGTCTCGGTACAGATGTTCGATGTGCCGTATGTGCCCGAGATCGACCGCGTTGAAGTGCGCAAGCTGAAGGGCGATTTCTATACGGTTGTTGTTCAGTATGGCTTCAAGGACGATCCGGATATTCCTGCGGCGCTGGTTTTGTGTGCCGAGCAGGGTTTGCAGTTCGAGATGATGGAAACATCGTTCTTCCTTGGCCGTGAGACGCTGATTCCGAAACTCAATTCGGACATGGCACTGTGGCGGGAGAAGCTGTTCATCGCGATGTTCCGCAATGCCGGCAGTGCGACCAGTTTTTTCAAGATCCCGAGTAACCGGGTGGTTGAGCTCGGTACACAGGTCGTTCTTTGATTTGATTGAAATGCCACAAAGCAAGAGGCCGCCCACGGGCGGCCTCTTGCTTTGTAGGCCTTGGCCTACAATCGGCGAATTTTGTCTAGCAGAGCTGTTGTCGATTTTTCGTGGATGAACGGGATCGACACCACGCGCCCGCCCCAGCCGGAAACTTCCGCATTGCCGACGATTTTGTCGACCGGCCAGTCGCCGCCCTTGACCAGAATATCGGGCCGGCAATCGAGGATGCGCTCAAGCGGCGTGTCTTCGTCAAACCACGTGACCAGCGAAACGCATTCGAGCGAGGCCATCACGGCGAGACGGTCGGCCAGCGTGTTGACCGGCCGGTCATCGCCTTTGCCCAGTTTTTTTACCGAAGCATCCGAGTTGAGCGCGACAATCATTGACGCGCCAAGCGCCCTGG
>JBIJCY010000180.1:0-5985 GCA_044344385.1 Rhodocyclaceae bacterium
TCGTGCGCTTCAGGTAATCAAGCAGCTTGCGACGACGGCTCACCATGCGCAGCAGACCGCGGCGCGAGTGGTGATCCTTGACGTGCTCTTTGAAGTGACCGGTGAGGTCATTGATACGTGCAGTCAGCAGCGCTACCTGGACTTCAGAGGAACCCGAGTCGCCTGCAGCACGCTGGAAATCGGTCATGATCTGCGCTCTTTGCGCAACATTGATCGCCATGTCAAACTCTCTTTCGTAAGTAACGACGCAGCCCCAGTTTGATAGAGCCAACGCCAGATTAAAAAATGTGTAAATTCGCTCGGCGAAGCGAAGCGCGCATTATAACGGGTTGAATCATCAGGCGGCAAGCGGAATTCGATGGATGTTTATTGCCACAAACCCCGGAAATTCAGCCGCTGACGACCAGCCGGCGCGGTTTTAGTTGCCCATCCGGGCCCGCCTCACCCAGGCCGAGCAGGCGGTTCTGGTCGTAGACGCGACAGGGGCCTGGCGCGACGTCGGCACTCACCGGATTGCCGTGACAAAAGCGTGCGGCAGTCTGCTCATCGAGGTAAACAGCTGGCAACTTCTGCAGCAAGGCATCCGGCGCCTGCAGACAGCGACTTCGCTCGGCATCAGAAAGTGCATTCAACTGATCCAGCGTCACCGCATCATCGATACGCAATGAGCCCACGGCTGTACGTCGCAGCGCGGTCAGGTGCGCACCGCAGCCAAGCGCCTTGCCGATATCTTCAGCCAGTGTGCGAATGTAGGTTCCCTTGCTGCACGTCACACGCAAACGGCAACGATCAGCGGTCAGTTCGAGCAGCAATAATTCGTGGATGACGACGTTGCGCGCAGCACGCTCGACTTCAATGCCCTGCCGCGCCAACTCATAAAGCGGCTTGCCGTCGCGCTTGAGTGCCGAATACATTGGTGGAATCTGGGAAATCGGGCCGCGAAAACGCGGCAATACTGCTTCCAGATCTGCCTGCCTGAATGCAACCGGGTGACGAGCCAAAACCTCGCCCTCGGCATCACCTGTATCGGTCGTAATACCGAATAACACGTCAGCTTCGTAGGTTTTATCCGCTTCAAGCAGATCGCTCGAAAATTTGGTCGCCTCGCCGAAACACACCGGCAGCAGGCCGGTGGCCAGGGGATCGAGCGTGCCGGTATGGCCCGCCTTGGCGGCGGAAAAGAGACGTCGCGCACCCTGCAAAGCGTAGTTCGAGCTCATACCCGACGACTTGTCGAGCAGCAACACGCCATCCACGCGCTGCCAGCTGCGTTTGGTGGCCAAAATCAGTTTTCGGGGGTGTGGTCTGAAATTGCGACAGCCTCTTGAATCAGCTTCGAGAGGTCAGCACCGCGTTCAAGCGATTGATCGAACACGAAATGCAATTGCGGTGTCATGTGAATGCTGATGCGCTTGCCTAGTTCCCGGCGCAGAAAACCGGAAGCCTTCTGCAAGCCCTCCATCACCGCCGGGAGATTTTCGCTACCCGCCAAGGTGCTGAAAAACACCTTGGCGTGCGCGTAATCGGCGGTCACTTCAACATCGGTCAGACTGATCATACCCACGCGCGGATCCTTGAGTTCCGTACGCAGCAGCTCCGCCAACTCGCGGCGGATCTGCTCGGAAACCCGGTCCTTGCGTGAAAAACCTTTATTCGCTGCCACTTAAAGCGTCCGTGCGATTTCCGTAACTTCGTAAACTTCGAGCTGATCGCCTTCCTGGTAATCGTTGAAGTTTTTCAGCGACAAGCCACATTCGAATCCGGCGCGAACTTCCTTTGCATCGTCCTTGAAGCGCTTGAGCGACTCGAACTCACCGTCCCACATGACCACGTTGTTGCGCAGCAGACGGGCACGTGAATTGCGCTTGACGACGCCTTCGAGCACATAGGAACCAGCGATGGTGCCGATCTTCGTGGCGCGGAAAACCTGGCGGATTTCAACCAGACCGGTGATCTCTTCCTTCTTCTCTGGCGACAGCATGCCGGATAGCGCCGCTTTGACTTCATCGACCGCATCGTAAATGATGTTGTAATAACGGATATCGACACCAAAACTCTCGGCAGCCTTGCGTGCACCCGCATCAGCCCGGGTATTGAAGCCGATGATGACGGCTTTCGAGGCCTGCGCGAGATGGACGTCGGATTCGCTGATCGCACCGACAGCGCCGTGAATGACGTTGACCTTAACCTCCGCCGTCGAGAGTTTCTGCAGCGCTTGAACCAGCGCCTCCTGCGAACCCTGCACATCGGCCTTGATGATCAATGGCAGCATCTTGACTTCGGCTTCCGTCATCTGATCAAGGATGGTTTCCAGATTAGCTGCCTGCTTCTTGGCCAGCTTGACATCACGGAACTTGCCCTGACGGAAGAGCGCGATTTCGCGCGCCTTGCGCTCATCAACAAGCACCACAGCATCCTGACCAGCGGCCGGCACATCGGACAAACCAAGGATTTCAACCGGAATCGACGGACCGGCTTCCTTGATCGACTTGCCGTTTTCATCAAGCATGGCGCGAATGCGACCAAACACTTGGCCAGCCAGCAGCACATCACCCTGACGCAAGGTACCGGACTGAACCAGCATGGTCGCTACTGGACCACGGCCCTTGTCGAGGCGCGCTTCGATAATCAAGCCCTTGGCTGGTGCATTCCTCGGTGCCTTGAGTTCGAGCACTTCGGCTTGCAACAATACGTTTTCGAGCAGTTCATCGATACCGGCACCGGTCTTCGCCGAAACGGAGATGAAAGGTGCCTCACCGCCGTATTCTTCCGGCACGACCTGCTCTGCAACCAGTTCCTGCTTGACGCGTTCCGGATTAGCATCCGGCTTGTCGATCTTGTTGACGGCGACGATGATCGGCACACCGGCCGCTTTCGCGTGGTGAATCGCTTCCTTCGTTTGCGGCATGACGCCGTCGTCGGCAGCAACGACCAGAATAACGAGGTCAGTCGCTTGTGCACCACGTGCACGCATGGCAGTAAAGGCTTCGTGACCTGGCGTATCAAGGAAGGTCACCATGCCACGCTCTGTTTCTACGTGATAGGCGCCAATGTGCTGCGTAATGCCACCCGCTTCACCCGAAGCAACACGGGCGCGACGAATGTAATCAAGCAGCGACGTCTTGCCGTGATCGACGTGCCCCATCACGGTAACCACAGGCGCGCGCGGCTCAAGCAGGACATCCTTGTGCTCAGCGTGCGTATCAAGGAAGGCATCGGGGTCGTCGAGTTTGGCGGCAACCGCCTGATGGCCCATTTCCTCGACGATGATCATCGCCGTTTCCTGATCCAGCACCTGATTGATGGTAACCATCAAGCCCATTTTCATCAGGGCCTTGATCACCTCAGTCGCCTTGACGGTCATCTTGTGCGCAAGCTCAGCGACGGAGATGGTTTCCGGCACATGAACCTCATGCACTATCGGCTCAGTCGGCGCCTGGAAGGAATGCTCTTCCTCAACACCGGCACCGCGGCCACCACGTTTGCCGTGCTTGTTATCACGCCAACCGGCGGTACCGGTCGCGCCACGTGTCTTGAGCCCCGGACGCTTGTTCGCACCCTCGTTTTTCCACGGACCTTTTTTCTCTGCAGCCTTCTTGTCAGGCGCGCCCGGCTTGGCAGCCGGCTTATGCAGTGTCTTGTCTTCAGCCGGACGATCCGTTGCCGTCTGCGCTGCGACCTGCTTGGCTGCCTCGGCAGCCTTGGCCGCGACAGCCTTCTCTTCAGCTTCAATCTTCAGGCGAACCAGATCAGCACTACGCTGTTGCTTTTCCTTGAATTCAGCTTCCTGCCGCTCGCGCAATGCGCCATGACGACGATCTTCTTCTTCACGAAGTTTCTGCTGCTCTTCGCCAATAATTGAAGCACGCGTCACCACCTTTTTGGCGCTGGCGGGCTTTTCGGCGACGGGTTCTTCCTTCGCTTTTGCTTTCGCAGTCGACGCGGCTTTTGCCTTGCTGACACGTTCCGGCCTCGCTTCGACAACCGGCTCGGCTTTCGCTTCAACAGCCGCTTCGACAACCGCTTCAACCTTCACCTCAACGACGGGCTCGGCTTTCACCTCGACAACGGCCTCAACAACCGGCGCAACGACCACCTCAACAACCGGCTCGGCTGCGACTGGCAAGGCCACCGGCTCGACCGGCGCTTCGACTCGAACTTCAGGAGTGTCGCGCTTGACCAGTACGCGCTTCTTGCGAACTTCCACCTGAACCGTATGCGATTTGCCGTGCGAATCCTGCGACTTGATGACGCTGGTTTCCTTGCGGGTCAGCGTGATTTTCGTCTTACCTTCCGACTCCCCGTGCGATCGACGCAGGAAATCCAGCAGCTTGGACTTGTCCTGCTCGGAAAGCACATCGTCAGCCTGGCTCTTTACAACGCCGGCTTTTTGCAACTGCTCGAGCAGCACACCAGCCGGCATTTTCAGGTCGGTGGCAAATTGGGCAACACTTGTTTGCGCCATGGAATTTCCTCTTTTCAGCTTACTCGAACCAATGCGCACGCGCCGTGGTAATCAATTGTTTGGCCCGCTCAGCATCGATGCCGGTCATTTCAACAAGCTCGTCGACCGCCAAATCGGCGAGATCATCACGCGTCTTGATGCCACCTGAAGCCAGCTTGGCTGCCAGCGACTTGTCCATTCCGTCAAGACCGAGCATGTCTTCGGCCACGTCATCGAGTTGCTCCTCGGTAACAATCGCCTCAGTGAGCAGCACGTTACGGGCGCGATCACGCAGTTCCTGAACGGTGGCTTCGTCGAACGACTCGATCTCAAGCATTTCATGAAGCGGCACATAAGCCACTTCTTCGAGCGTTGAAAAGCCTTCTTCGATCAGGATGTTGGCAACTTCCTCATCAACGTCCAGTTTCTCCATGAACAACACGCGGATTGCCGCAGCCTCAGCTTCAACCCGGGTCTGCGACTCTTCCTCGGTCATCAGGTTGATCGTCCAGCCGGTCATTTCCGAAGCCAGACGAACGTTCTGACCACCGCGACCAATGGCGATTGCGAGGTTATCCTCATCAACCACCACGTCCATGCTGTGCTTGTCTTCATCAACGACGATCGAGCTCACCTCAGCCGGTGCCAGTGCACCGATGACGAACTGCGCCGGATCGGCTGACCACAGCACGATATCAACACGTTCACCGGCAAGCTCATTGGTCACCGCCGTCACGCGCATACCGCGCATGCCGACACAAGTACCGATCGGATCGACACGCTGGTCATTGGACTTGACGGCAATCTTCGCCCGCACCCCCGCATCGCGAGCCGCAGCCTTGATTTCCAGCAGGCCGTCATCAACTTCCGGCACTTCGAGCTCAAACAATTTAATGATGAATTCCGGCGCGGTGCGCGACAGGATCAACTGCGGGCCACGTGCTGCACGGTCGATGCGCAACAGGAAAGCCTTGACGCGATCACCAACACGCAGATTTTCACGCGGAATCATCTGATCACGCGGCAGCAGTGCTTCAATCTTGCCGGCTTCGATAATCGCGTTGCCACGTTCCATGCGCTTGATGGTGCCGGTAACGAGATGCTCCTTGCGATCAAGGAAGTCGTTGAGAATCTGTTCGCGCTCCGCGTCGCGGATCTTCTGCAGGATCACCTGCTTGGCAGCCTGCGCGCCGATCCGGCCGAAATCGATCGGCTCCAGTGTCTCTTCAAGGTAATCGCCAATTTCAACCTCGGCGTCCTGCTTCTGGGCTTCAGACAGCGGTATTTGCTGGGCTTCGTTGACGTATTGATCTTCAGCCATCACTTCCCAGCGACGGAAGCTCTCGAAATCACCACTTTCGCGGTCGACAACAACGCGCACGTCAGCCTCGTCATCGGTACGCTTCTTGGTTGCTGACGCAAGCGCCATCTCCAGTGCGCCGAAGACGATGTCTTTGGTCACGTTCTTTTCGCGGGCCAGCGCATCTACCAGCAGCAAAATTTCGCGGCTCATCTTATCAATACCTCCCTAATCCAGCCTC
>JBIJCY010000181.1:0-5957 GCA_044344385.1 Rhodocyclaceae bacterium
CCCACTGGCAGGCGATCAGGCCGACACCGCCGGCCGCTGCATGAATCAGCACGGCATCACCCGGCTGCACGCAATAGGTGCGACGTAACAGATAGGCACTGGTCAGACCCTGCAGCATCATTGCCGCACCGGTTTTGAAGTCAAGACTGTCGGGCATCTTCAGCAGCCGGTGCGCCGGGATGCAACGCACCTGACTGTAGGCGCCCAACGGACCACCGGCATAGGCAACGCGGTCGCCAACGCACACCTCGGTCACCCCCTCGCCAATCGCCTCGACGACACCCGCGCCCTCCAGCCCCAGACCGGAGGGGAGTGGCAGCGGATAGAGCCCGGTGCGATGATAGACGTCGATATAGTTCAGGCCAACCGCCTCATGCCGTACGCGCGCCTCGCCGGGCGCCGGATCGCCGACGCTGACCTCTTCCCAGGACATGACTTCGGGGCCGCCGGTCTGGTGGATACGAATGGCAAATGGCATGACTATCTCCTGAGATATTGCGGGCTGTCAGTTTAACGCCAGCCTATGCGTTTGTGCATTACACCGGCGTTAGTTTGGCGTATTCCAGCGCCAGCCATTTCATGCCGCTCCGGCCGAAATTAACCTGCACACGCGCCTCCGGCCCGCGCCCTTCGGCCGAAACGATGACGCCTGTACCGAATTTTGCATGCTCTACGTTTTGCCCGATACGCAGGCCGTTGGCCGAGCTCTGCACGTCGGCGGCAACTTGCGTGGCTGCCGGCCGGGAAGGTGCGCTCGCCGTATAGGCCGGCGCGCGGTTGATCTTGCGCAACAGCGCTTCGGGCAGCTCTTCAAGGAAGGCCGACGGCAGGCAGTAGCGTGTCTGACCATGCAGCATGCGCGTCTGGGCGTGGCTTAAATACAGGCGTTGGCGGGCACGGGTGACCGCCACATACATCAGGCGGCGCTCCTCTTCCAGCCCTTCGCGCTCCTGCGCGGCGTTGTCGTGCGGGAACAAACCCTGTTCCAGCCCGGTGATGAAAACAACGTCAAACTCCAGCCCCTTGGCGGCATGCACGGTCATCAGCTGTACCGCCTCCTGCCCTTCTCCAGCCTGATGTTCGCCGGCTTCGAGCGAAGCGTGCGCGAGAAATGAGGCGAGCGGCCCGGCGTCGCCATTGTTGTCGATGGTGTCCGACTCTTCCTGCAGGAAGTTGGTCGCCGCGTTGATCAGTTCATCAAGGTTCTCCAGGCGCTCCTTGCCTTCCTTCTCGCCGAGATAATGCTGGCGCAGGCCGCTTTTCTCGATGATGTGGTCGATGACTTCGGGCAGCGGCAGATTGGCCGTTTCACTGCGTAGCGCTTCAATCAGGCGGATAAAAGCGCCGACTGAAGTACCGGCTTTGCCACCAAGGCTCGCCGCCGCGTTGTACAGGCTTGAATTGGCGCGATGCGCGGCTTCCTGCAATTGTTCAACGCTGCGACTGCCGATGCCACGCGTCGGAAAATTAACCACACGGGAAAAAGCCGTGTCGTCGTCCGAGTTGGCGATCAAACGCAGGTAAGCCAGCGCATGCTTGATTTCCTGGCGGTCAAAGAAACGCAGGCCGCCATAGACTTTGTAAGGCACAGCCATCGTGAACAGTTGGTGCTCAAGCACGCGCGACTGGGCATTGGAGCGATAAAGCAGGGCAATCTGGGTGCGTGGAATCCCTTCGCGCACAAGTTCGCGAATTTCCTCGACGACAAAACGCGCTTCGTCGATATCCGAAAACCCCTCAAATACGCGGATCGGCTCACCGGCACCGGCATCAGTCCATAGGTTCTTGCCCAGACGGCCGCGGTTATTCTTGATCAGCGCATTGGCCGCATCGAGAATGTTGCCGTGCGAGCGGTAGTTCTGCTCAAGACGAATCACATTCGGCACTTCGAACTCGCGCTCGAAATCGCGCATGTTGCCGACATCGGCGCCCCGGAAGGCGTAGATCGACTGATCATCATCGCCGACTGCAAACAACGAGGCGCCCACGATTCCCTGCGTCGTCCCGTCGCGTGCGGCAAGTAATTTCAGCCAGGCGTACTGCAGGCGGTTGGTATCCTGAAACTCGTCAACCAGAATATGACGGAAACGCTCCTGATAATGCCGGCGCAGCGGCTCGTTGCGCTGCAGCAATTCGTACGAGCGTAACAGCAACTCGGCGAAGTCCACCACGCCCTCACGCTGACACTGCCCCTCGTATTCCGCGTATAGCCCGACGCGACGACTGGTGTATTCGTCGTACGCCTCGGCCTGCGCGGCACGAATACCTTGTTCCTTGTGCGCATTTATGAAGCTGGCCAGCTCGCGCGGCGGGAATTTTTCATCATCCACGTTGAGATTTTTCAATAACCGCTTGATCGCTGCCAATTGATCCGACGAATCGAGTATCTGGAATAGCACCGGCAAGCCCGCCTCGCGATAGTGCGCACGCAAAAAACGGTTGCACAGGCCGTGAAAAGTGCCAATCCACATACCGCGCGGATTGATCGGCAGCATTGCCGCCAGGCGTGTCTGCATTTCCTTGGCCGCCTTGTTGGTAAAGGTCACCGCGAGGACACCATGCGGCCCCACCTGCCCCGTCGAAATCAGCCAGGCAAGGCGCGTAGTAAGTACTCGCGTCTTGCCACTACCAGCTCCTGCAAGGATTAGCGCATGCTGAGACGGCAAGGTGACGGCGGCCAGCTGCGGCGGATTGAGGTTGGCGAGCAAATCTGACATGGATCAAAGTTTTCAGGGGAAGTAGCGCAGATTATAGCGAGCGCAGAAGCAGTCGCGGCAGAAGGCTGTTGCAGCAGCGCAACGCCAACAAACGCTCGTTTAAATGATTTAGTAAAAAGAGTCTAACTTTTTGCATAAACACGAACTATAATCGTGCTGCACTGCAACAAAATTTAGCTCACAAGGCTTTCTTGCAGTGCTTGGCTACCGCCAAAACAAAAGGAGTAAACAGCATGAAAGCACCGAAAATACTACCGTGGGTCGCCCACAAAGCCGGCATTAGCGACGCGCTCGCGCTCAAGCTATGGCGGCGCGCAGCCGGAGAAGCCGAAGAGCTGACCGGTTGCTGCAACAGCTCGGACTACTACCGCCTGGCGGTTGAGCGCTTTGTCGCTCTCTCGGAGGCCGAAGGAGAAAAACGCGAAGAACGCGATCCGCGAGCCTGCCCAATACACACGCCTCACGTTAGCTGGATGTGGCGCCATCAGAACCGGATGTCGCAACTGAACCTGCTCGCGGCACAAAGCACCTACCAGTTATGGCAATCCAACTGGAAGAGTTTTGTCACGCCACAAAGACTGGCTGCCTGACGCCACCCCAATGGGGCGGCGTCAGGCGTCGCCCCAACAATCTAATCAGTAGCGGGTAACGACCGGCACAGCCGTATCGAGGGACTGTCCGAGTCGGCCTGCCAGCGCGACAGCCTCAGCCCTTGTCGGCAGCTGTGCAACCCGAATCGAATAACGATAATCGCCACCCTCTGCGGCGCGCGGCTTGATGCGCACCGCATAGCCGGCTGCACGCGCCCGGTCATAAAGCGCCAAAGCCGCATCCTCGCCATCAACAGTCGCCAGTTCAAGCTTCCATTGCCCGCCGCGCCGGGCATACCCGCCCCCGGACTGCACTTCAGTCTGCTTGGCCCACAGTTGAATCTCGGCCGGATCCACCTTGGCGATTTCCTTGGGCGCATAACCCTTGGGCGCCACATAAAAACTCAGCGGCTCGGTCATCTCCCGCACCTCATCCTGTGCATGCAACACGGTAATCCGCCCTTCGAGCAAGCAAACCAGATCACGCTCATCATCCGAGCTTCCCCACAGATCGGTACCGCGGATCCCGGCGGTGATGGTCGCAATGCGCACGTTGATTGCGCGTTTCTGATGCAATTTGGAAAATACACCAGTCGTAAAACGGAACGCCCCTTGCGCCACATCGAGCGCTGCGGTGAATACGTGATTTTCACGGTAACCCAAAGCGTTCAGATGAAATTGCGCGTTTTCGCCAAGCTTGACCGCGCTGCCCTCGGCCAACTTGATCACCACGCGCGCATCGGCGCCCGTAAACACCCGGTCGTGGTTACGCAGGGACTGCCCCGGGACCAACGGCTCACGCAGCCCTCTGCGCTCGACCCAGGCGGGCATCTGCACGCTGTCGACCACGGCATAAGTGGCACTACCCTGCGGCGCAGCCTGCACCGAAAGGCCGCCGGCCAGAAGAACTCCCCCAAACAGCGCACGCCAGTGATGCATGTTCATTGATCAGCCCCTTTTTATTGACGGTTTGTTCGGCCCAATTCTAGCATTGCCGCGAGATGGCGGTTTGCGTTTGCAGCGACAACCCGTGCCACCGGGGTGCTAGACTTCCCGCATGCACGACGACTGGAACGACGAGAGGCTGATGCTGGCCTACCGCGACGGCGACACAAGGGCCTTTGAAGCCCTTTACGGCCGTTATCGCGGCGCCCTGCATCGCTACCTGACGCACCAGTGCGGCAACCCGGCATTTGCCGAGGAGCTTTATCAGGATGTCTGGATCAAGGTGGTCAACGCCCGGGCGTCATATGAACCGCTCGCCAAATTTTCCACCTGGATTTTCCGCATCGCCCACCATCGACTGCTTGATCACTACCGGAAAACCGCGCCGGAACTCGCGACACGCTATGAAACACATCACACTGAAGACGGCCCGGATAGCGATGACTTTATCGCCCGGCAAGCGGCTCCGCTGCATGAAACACCGCACGCCCTAAACGACCGGCTTAATACGGCACAGCGCATCAGCCTGGCGCTCGCCGAATTGCCGGCTCCCCAGCGAGAAGCCTTTCTGCTCGCCGAAGAAGGCGGGCTGACTCTGGAAGAAATCGCCAAAACCACCGCCAGCAGCCGCGAAACCAGCAAAAGCCGGCTACGCTATGCGCTGAGCAAACTCCGACACTCGCTGCAGGACCTGCTATGACCGAGCCGCGCCAGGACACCCCGAACGACCCGCAACTCTCACGCCTCTACCGCGAGCAGGCGCAGGACGAGCCATCGGCCACCATGGACCAGCGCATTCTTGCTGCTGCCCGGCAGTCAGTCGCACCCCAGGGGCAAAGCACCCGGCGCACTGGCTGGTGGCAGCGCTGGCGTCTGCCGCTGTCGCTGGCCACCACTGTCATGCTAACCGTCTCATTGGCGCTGCTCGTAGAGCGTCAGCCGCAAGAACAGTCCGCCATATCCAGCCGGGCAAAGGAGCGCGCCGAAACTACCGAGCAACCCACCCCACAACTCGCCCCGCAACGCGCTGCAAAGCCCGCAGACTCAGCCCCTCAAACCGGATCTCTGCCTGCACCGGCTGCCCCAACCGCAAAAAAACTCAAATCTAATACCCGCGTAAGCAGCAGCGACCACGACCTCAAGCCTCCTTCGGGCAGCGCTGCCGACCAGGCCACCAACACAGCATCTCCCGCAAGCAAGGCGGAAAGCATGCCGCCACCGCCTGCCGGCATCGCCAGTGAACTATCCGCCAAAGGTGACATGCGCGCATTACCGGCAGCAGCGCCGGCGCTATCCGCAACACGCCAGGCAGCGCCCCTTGCCAAATCACGCGCCGACGGCACCCGCCCACCCGAAGTCTGGCTTGAAGAAATCCGCGCTTTGCGCCGGGCGGGGAAAACTGAAGAAGCCGAGCGGCAACTGCGCGAATTCCGCCTCGCCCACCCCGACTTTCCGCTACCGGAAGAATTTCGGCAGTAATTTAACCCCGTTCGGGGAAAGCCTGCGTTTACACGGTCACCAACTCACTCAAGGAGACCGTCATGAAAAAATTCACCGCACTGTTCGCCACGATTTTTTTGACCGCCTGCGTCAGCATTGCTGATGCCGGAACAATGCTCGACGTCAGCGTCGCCGATCGAACCACCGGAGAAACTCTCGAGGTCTATCGCCATCAGGGTCGGCTCTACGTCGCCGGGACACCGGG
>JBIJCY010000021.1:0-19279 GCA_044344385.1 Rhodocyclaceae bacterium
GGCGCCCTGAGTGATACACGCGGTACAAGGTGGAACCATGAAACATCCCGACAGCCTGTTTGCTACATGAAACTATCAAGAATCTACCAACCGAGAAACCCGCTGTTCTGGCTAATGGCCATAATCAATCTGCTGTCGACGGTGTTGGCCTGGGTTGCCCGCACCTACGACCTGGCACCGTTGCAGGCCACGCTGGTGGCCATCATGGCCGTAGCCAACGCTGTGGCCGGTCTTTATCTGATGCTGCGTCTGTTACGAGAGGACCCCGCCAGCGATCGCTTGCCAGAGAAGGATCGCTAAAGATCACTGCCCGCCCTGACCATGCCGCTCCAGCCCGCCACCCTCGCCTTTGCACCGGACGGCACGCCGTATTCGGCGGCCTATGACGACCTGTATCACACCGTCGCCGGTGGGTTGGAGCAGGCGCGGCAGGTATTTCTCGCGGGCAACGACCTGCCGGGGCGATGGCACGGGCAGAACCGCTTCGTCATTCTCGAAACCGGCTTTGGTCCAGGCCTCAATTTTCTTGCCACCTGGCAGGCCTGGCGAGCGGCGCCAGGCCGGCCACAGCGTCTTCATTTTCTTTCGGTTGAAAAACATCCTTTCACGTCCACAGATCTGACTACCCTGCATGCGGCCTACCCCGAGTTGGCCGAACTATCGGCGCGCCTGCGCAGCGTGTGGCCGGTACTGACATCGGGCTTTCATCGCCTGGAGTTTGTCGATCCCGGCCACGGCACAGTAATCTTGACACTGGCCTTCGGCGACGCGATTGCCGCCGTGCCGCAGTTCGTTGGTGAAGTGCAGGCGATTTACCTCGATGGATTTTCACCTGCCAAAAACCCGGATCTCTGGTCACCGCAATTGCTGCGAGAAATCGGCCTGATGGCGGCGCCTGACGCCACCGTCGCCACCTGGAGCGTCGCCGGCAGCGTACGCAAATCTCTCGCCGACGCGGGCTTCACCGTCAACAAGGGACCTCCCTTCGGCTTCAAACGACACACGCTCAACGCCCGTCGAACTGGCCACCTTGAGCAGATACCGGAACCCGAGCGCCACGCCATCGTCATCGGGGCCGGGCTGGCCGGCTGCCTGATCGGCGAAAGACTGGCCTCACGCGGCTGGACAGTTGACCTGATAGAGCGGCGCGACAGCGTGGCGCAGGAGACCTCGGGCAACCTCACAGCAGCCATGCTGCCAGTGCTTTCGCTCGACGACAACCGCATGTCGCGTCTGAACCGTGCCTGCTACCTCTACGGACTGCGCCAACTCGCTGAATGGGGTTCGAATGATATTGGCATTCACTGGTCGGCCTGTGGCGTCCTGCAGATTGCCCGTGACGCCGCACACGCCGACAAGCAACGCGAAATTCTCGTCCGCAACGGTTTTTCACCGGATTTCGCCCGTTTCGTCGAAGCCGAAGAGGCTGCGGCACTTGCTGGCTTACCGGTGGCCGGGGCTGGCTGGTGGTTTGCCGGTGGCGCCTGGGTTAATCCGGCCAGCCTGTGCCGTGCCGCGCTGGCCCGCACTCCCGACAAGCTCCGCGTACTTCTCAACTGCGCTGTCGAGCACATCGAGCACGATGGCAACCAGTGGACTGTGCGTGATGCGGCAGGAACGCGACTGGCCAGCGCACCGCAACTGATACTCGCGGGGGCCACCGATATCCTCCAGCTAGAGCAGGCTGCGCATCTGCCGATCTTCCGTTTTCGCGGCCAGGTCAGCCACCTGACTGTTCCCGCACACGCCCCCCTGAAAGCGGTTGTCTGTCGTGAAGGCTATGCCACACCGACGTATCAGGGCAAGCATTGCGTCGGCGCAAGCTTCCAGCGTGGCGGTGAGCCTGCAATGAGCGACGACGACCATGCCGCCAACCTCGAACGTCTGCAGCGCATGCTGCCTGGCTACTGCGCCGGCGCCACGCCGGAAAACGTCGGCGGCCGCGTCGGCTTTCGCCCCGTCTCACCCGACAAATTGCCGATCATCGGCCAACTCTACCGCGCGGAGGCTCGCCCACAAGGGCGTGATTTCTCGGCGGTCGAACGCTGGCCCGGCCTGCATGTCGCCTCCGGCTACGGCGCCCGTGGCCTCGTCTGGTCAATGCTGATGGCTGAACTGCTGGCCAGTCAACTAGAGGGCGAACCCTTACCGCTTGAATCGGAACTCGCGGCCACCGTCGATCCAGCGCGGTTCTTGCTGCGCAAGAATATCGAATCATCGGCGACCACCGGGTAGCAGCGTCAAACCGACTCCGGTAAAAAGTATCGCCGCGAACCGCACACCAAAGGCTGTTCAACGGCTGGTGTCAGATCTTGAGTTTATGGTGCTAGAATCTTCCGCTAAATTAAAACACTGCTCCCGGAGACCGCATGAAGCTTGAAACCCTCGCCATCCACGCTGGCTATAGCCCTGAAGCGACGACCAAGGCGGTCGCCGTACCGATCTACCAGACGACGTCCTACTCGTTCGACAACACGCAACACGGCGCCGATCTGTTCGATCTCAAGGTGCAAGGCAACATCTACACGCGCATCATGAACCCGACGCAGGACGTGCTCGAAAAGCGCGTTGCCGCGATGGAAGGCGGCATTGCCGGCCTGGCACTGGCCTCGGGTCAGGCCGCGATCACCTACGCGATCATGACCATCGCCGAAGCCGGCGACAACATCGTCTCAGCAGCGACGCTGTACGGCGGCACCTACAACCTGTTCGCCCATACGCTGCCGCAATACGGCATCGAAGTGCGTTTTTCCGACTACCGCGATCCCTCGAGCTTTGAAGCGTTAATCGACGGCAAGACCAAGGCGATCTATTGCGAATCGGTCGGCAACCCGCTCGGCAACGTCACCGACTTCGAGCAGCTTGCCGAAATCGCGCATCGCCATGGTGTGCCGCTGATTGTCGATAACACCGTACCGTCGCCCTATCTGTGCCGCCCGTTTGAACACGGCGCCGACATCGTCGTGCACTCGCTGACCAAATACATCGGCGGTCACGGCAACTCGATCGGCGGCATGATTGTCGATAGCGGCAAATTCCCGTGGGCTGAACACAAAGCCAAATTCAAACGCCTCAACGAGCCGGATGTTTCCTATCACGGCGTCGTCTATACCGAAGCCCTCGGCCCGGCCGCCTTCATTGGCCGCGCACGCGTGGTGCCGCTACGCAACATGGGCGCGGCGATCTCGCCGTTCAACGCTTTTCTGCTCCTGCAAGGTCTCGAAACGCTACCGCTGCGCATGGACCGCATCTGCGAAAACACGCAAAAGGTTGCTGAATTTCTGCAGGGCCACGCCAAAGTAGCGTGGGTCAATTACGCCGGCCTGCCCGAGCACAAGGATCATGCACTGGTGAAAAAATACATGGGCGGCAAGGCCTCGGGCATTCTGACTTTTGGCGTCAAAGGCACTAACTGCGCCGGTTTTGAAGCGGGCGGCCGTTTCCAGGATGCGCTGCAGTTATTCACCCGCCTGGTCAATATCGGCGATGCCAAGTCGCTGGCCTGCCACCCGGCATCGACCACACACCGTCAGCTGGCGCCAGCCGAACTGCTCAAGGCCGGTGTCTCGGAAGACATGATCCGCCTGTCGGTTGGCATCGAACACATCGATGATCTGCTTGCCGATCTCGAACAGGCGCTTGCGGCGGCCTGATGTCGATCAGCGACATCAACGCGACGGCACCCAGCCTGCAGGCTGACGACGCCGAGATTGCACGCTACGCGACGCTGCTTGACTGTCTTGGTGTTGCGCTGCTGGTCTATGCGCCGGACGCCGAGGTGTGTCTGAGCAATAGTCAGGCACGCGCCATGCTCAACAATGGCCCGGCATTATTTACGGACGAAAGCGGCGTTGCACTGACCGAAGAAGAGCAGCCGGCAGCAGCGGTGCTGCGCACCCGGTGCGCCATCCAGAACCGCGTACTCGGCGTCAATGATGCCGGCGCGCCAAGCCGCTGGGTGAACGCCAACGTCCTGCCGATTCGCACCAATGATGGAAGTGTTCGCCGCGTTCTCATGACCATGTCCGACGTCAGCGAGCGCCGCTGGCTCGAAGCCAAACTCGAACAACTGTCGGTGCGCGACCCGCTGACCGATGCCTTCAACCGGCGCCATACGCTCTACCTGCTCGATGAGGAGTGCCAGCGCGCCCGACGTTACGGCACCCCGGCAACAGTCGCCCTGCTCGACATTGACGGCTTCCGCGGGATCAACGAGGCCTGTGGCCGGGCAATGGGCGACCGCGTACTCAGTGGCGTAGCTTTACGTATTCGGGAAGCCCTGCGCGGAATCGACATCGTCGGCCGCTACGGCGGCGGCGAGTTTCTACTGATTCTGCCCAACGTTCATATCGATGATGCGATGATTCCGCTGGCGCGCATCCGTGCGCAGATTGAAGCTGACGACTTCGGCAGCACCGGACTGTCCGTCACGGTCAGCGGTGGCGTGACCGAATGTGCAGGAGACACCTCGGCAGCACTCATCGCACGCGCCCATGTGCTGCTGCTGCAGGCGAAGGAAGCAGGACGCAATCAGCTCTGTCAGGACGCCGAACTTTTTTAAAGGGCACACGGTTCCAGCCGGCGGCAGCTACTTCAATTCCTCAATCAGTAGCCACACGCTACGGCTATCACGCAGTTCGCTGGTGCCGATATTCATATTGCCGCGATCACGCCCTGCCGCCTGCTGGCCGCTGCCCCCAAGCTCGATCCATTCACCCAGACGCCCGGACACCGTCGTCGACACGCGTTGCGTATTGACGCTGCCGTAACCCTGATTGCCGGGCGTATCAAACTGCGGACTGATCTCCAGCGTCACCCGGTCGCCCGCCAGACGCGGTTCTGCATAAAAGCCCTGACCAATATCCCGATACACCGTACTGTCGGTCACCACCACGCCGTTCTGGCCTCGCACGACCTGACGCAGCGGCAAAGGCAAGGACTGCCCGACCTGAATGAAAGCGCGTCCGCCTTCGACGACCTGCACGCTCTGACTGGTACGCGCATCACGCGTACTGCGCGTGTCATGAACACGGGTGGTGATATTGGAGTCGCCGCGCCGCATCTCGATCTGCGCCCCTCCCGGAGACGCACCGGTCGATGGCTGGATGATGCGCACATTGCTGCCCACGGCGACATTGCCTGACACCCCGCCCCCCTGCTGCCGGCTCTCGGCATCGCGGTTCTGACTGACACGGATCACCAGCCGGCGCTGCGGCGTATCGATCGCGGCAAGCGCCTGCTTGATCTGCTCGCGGTTTCTTGCCGAGCCGCGCAGAATCAACTGATCGTTCATTCCCGAGAGCACGCCACCCGGCTCGACAAAAGGCTGCAGTGCGGGGATCACCTGATCGACCGTACGATGCCTGAGCGGAATAATCTCCATCTCCTGCTGCGCCAGAGCGAACATCGGAAGACAACACACAAAAAACAGCAGCGATCGGCGCATGATGAAACCCTCGGGCGATTGACTTGTCCATCTTGCACCTGCCACCCGCAGCTTTCAATCTGAAAATATCAGTTCAAACCACGGCGACACGGCGAGCACGGCGAAAAACCTAAGTTCTAAGCATCTTCGCGCCCCACCCGCTGGGTGATTCGTAAAAATGACACAAGCTATTGTTTTTTCGCTGCGTTCGCTGTGTTCGCCGTGGTTAACTGCTTTTTCCAGGTTCAAGCAGCTTGTACAACGCCACTCACGGAGCAAGACGATGACCCGACCGCTACCCCGCTTGCTATTTATTTTATCTACCGCGCTGGCCTTGCTTACGATGCGCCCGGCACTGGCTACCGACCTTCCAATTTTTGATGCGCACATCCACTACAGCCATGACGCCTGGACGGTCCTGTCGGCTCAGGAGGCCACATCGCGCCTGCGGCGCGCCGGCATAACGCACGCGCTGGTATCAAGTTCGAGCGATGACGGCACGCAAAAATTGGTCGCTGCCGACCCCGATCTCGTCATCCCGTCGCTACGCCCCTATCGGGCACGCGGCGAAACATCCTCATGGCTGCGTGACCCGAGCGTCATCACGCACGTCGAAGCACGCCTCAAGGCGCACCGCTACGTTGCCCTCGGCGAATTCCACGTCAGTGGCGCCGACGCGGATTTGCCTGTTGTACGCCGCATGGTCGAGTTGGCGAAAACGCACCGCCTGATGCTGCATGCCCACTCCGATGCCGACGCGGTCGAGCGCCTGTTCCGGCAAGACCCTGATGCGCGCATCCTGTGGGCGCATGCCGGCTTTGAATCGCCACAGCGCGTCGCGGCATTGATGCGCCGGCAAGCCAACCTATGGGCCGATCTGTCGTTTCGTTACGAGGTAGCGCGCGGCGCCGAGATAAATCCCGAGTGGAAAGCCCTGCTGCTGGAGTTTCCAGATCGTTTCATGATCGGCACCGACACCTACACGCCGGAGCGCTGGAGCGAGGTCGGCAAACACGCTGAATGGGCACGTGGTTGGCTCGCACAACTGCCAACGCAGATCGCCGAAAAAATCGCCTTCCGCAACGGCGAACAACTATTCATCGCTGTCAGAAACGCCCGTCGTTAATCGGACAGATGCGGCAGCCCCAGATAGTCGCGCGAGCGCATCTCGGTCAGACGACTGGCAGTACGAAAGAACTCGCCCGCCTGCGTTCCCTCGGTATAAAGATGGTCTGGATCGCAGTCGGCAGTAGCGATCAGTTTGACCTTGTGGTCGTAAAAAATATCGACGAGCCAGGTAAAGCGTCGTGCCTCGGAGGCCATGCTCGCCGACATCTTCGGAATCCCGGATAGCAGTATCGTGTGATAGCCCCTCGCCAGTTCAAGATAGTCGTTTTGCGAACGCGGGCCGCCACAGAGCGTTTTAAAGTCGAACCAGATCACCCCGTTGCCGCGTCGCACCGTCGCTATGTCGCGCCCAAGCACCGCGACCTTGCCGCCCACCTTGCCGGCGCCACCGGCCATCGCCGTAAAATACTCACCCATTTTCAACTCGGCCGCAGCATCGACCGGGTAATGAAAAATATCAACCTGCTCCAGCGTGCGCAACCGGTAATCGACGCCGGAATCGATCTGCAGCACATCGACCTGCGATTTGATCAGAGCAATGGTCGGCAGAAAATTCTCACGCTGCAGGCCATTCGGGTACAGATTGTCCGGCGGGTAATTCGAAGTCATGACAAAAATCACGCCGTGTTCGAACAAGGCCTCAAGCAGGCGACCGAGAATCATCGCATCGGCAATATCGGACACATGAAATTCGTCAAAGCAGATCAGCCGGACCTCGCCGGCAATACGCTCGGCGACACGCAACAAGGGATCGCTCTCGCCCTTCAACTCGTTCAACTGACGATGAACATCGTGCATGAAAGCGTGAAAATGGATGCGCCGCTTGCGCCGGTAAGGCAGCGATTCGTAGAAGCAATCCATCAGAAAGCTCTTGCCGCGCCCGACGCCCCCCCAGAAGTACAGGCCACGCGGCGGCACCGGCGGCGAGAAGATACGGCGCAAGGCCTTGCGCCGTGCCACCTTGAACGAAAGCAGCTCGTAATAAAGGCGCTGCAGGCGCTCAGCCGCCGTGCGCTGCGCCGTATCGGCCGTAAAGCTGCGTGCGGCGAGCAGTGTCTCGTAGGCGTCGAGCATGCCACGCTCGGCGGCATTGAGAATTTTATGCGGCATAAGAAGACATCGACTGCGCGGGAGGCGTTCACCGTAATTAAAAGCGTGAGTGTAAATCATCGTGCCTGAAACGTCAGAGCGGCCTGTCTATTTACGCCGCCCAAGCCGCACCTAGGCAAGATGAAATAGATATACTGGCTGCGTGATGATATTGCATTGCGGGGCTGATCCATGCGTGAGGCGGCGCTAGACATCAAAACACTCTCCTGGATCGGCATACCGCTGCTCGTGCTTGAGCACGACGGCAATATCCAGTACGCCAACCAGGCTTTTTGCGCGCTGCTCGGCCAAGCCAATGAAGCTCTGGCGGGAACGCCACTCAAGGATCTGCTGGCGCACCCGGAATCTTCCGAATGGGTCGATAGCGCGCTGACCGGCACGGCAGGCAGGGCACCGCTCAGCACACTTTTTCGTACGACAGATGGCGTTGTCCGGACAGGGGTGCTGCGAGTTTTGCCGACGACCTGCGGTGACACGGTTCTCCTCTCCTGCACTTCACTCGCCTATGAAGAACAACGCGAACCGGCGCGCATCGATTGGCGCACAATGCTCGAATACCACGCGATCATGGCCAACGCGCCGATCGCCATTGGTTTCTCGCTGGGGCGCCACCTTGTCCGCTATAACCGCGCTTTCGGCGATCTGTTCGGCTTCAAAGGCGACACAGGAATCGGCTGCCTGACCCGGGCACTCTATCCTTCAGAAGAAGCCTTTCAGGAAACCAGTCGGTCTGGGCATGCCATGCTGTCGACCGGTCGCTCATACAGTGCCGAGATCCTTTTTCAGCGGCAGGATTTAACCGCGTTCTGGGGCGAATCGCACGCCTACCTCGTCGACCCGAGCAACCCGCAGCAAGGCACGGTATGGGTTATCAGCGACATTACGGCACGCCATGCCGCCGAGGAAAAACAGCGACAGTCGCTGCTCGAACTCGACGCCATCTTCACCAACGCCTCAATGGGCATTGTTTATACGCGAGACCGCATCTATCAACGCTGCAATCCGCGCGCTGCCGAAATTCTTGGCTACGGCCAGGACGAACTGGTTGGTATGCCGGGCATTTCAGTCCTCCCCAGCGAAGAGCACTATCGGGAACTGGGTCGTGCAGCAGGCCCGTTGCTGGCGGCCGGAGAGTTCTATTCCGACGAAGTCCAGTACAAGCGCAAGGATGGCAGCTTCGTCTGGTGCCGCGTCTTTGCCAAAGCTTTTGATCCGGACAACACGGAACGCGGCACTATCTGGATGCTGGAAGACATCGAGGACAAACGGCGCGCGCAAAAAAGCCTGGCTGCGGCACTTAGCGAACTTGATTCAATAATGACCAACGCATCGGTCGGCATTGTCCTCACCCGCGACCGCAAGATGCAGCGGCACAACGCCAAATTCGACGAAATGTTTGGATTTGAGTCGAATGAGGCCGTCGGGCTCCCCGGCCGGATGATTTTTCGCTCTGATGAGGAATACGCTGAAATTGGCCGCCTGGCGGCACCTTTGCTGTCGCAGGGAAAACCGTTTCGTACCGAGATGTTCATGCGCAGCCAGGATGGTGCCGACCTCTGGGTCAGCATGAACTCCTACTTGGTCAGCCGAGAAGACCCCACACAAGGCACGGTGTGGATGCTGGAGGACCGCACCGGTATCAAACGCGCCGATGAAGCACTGCAGATCGCTTATGCCGAGCAGCAACTGATCCTTGCAACCAGCCCGATTGCCGTGCGCGTCATGCGTGACAGCGACCAGGTGACAGTATTTGCCAACAAGGGCTACGCCGAACTATTCCACGTACCGCACGATGAAATTATCGGCAGATCACCGCAACGCTTCTATCAGGATCCGAAAGAATTCCAGGAGGTATCGTTCATCCTGGCGACGGGTGACTCAATCGTTAACCGGACGCTGGCGTTAAAAACGCTCGATGGCGTCCCGCTTTGGGTACTCGGTTCTTATTTCCACATCACCTTTGAAAACGAACCGGCGATACTCGGCTGGTTCTTCGACATTACGGAACTCCGCGACACGCAAAAGGAAGTATCCGATCAGCTGGCGCTGATTGACGCGTTGGTCGACGCCATTCCCAACATTATTTTCTACAAGGACATGGAAGGACGCTTCCTCGGCTGCAACAAGGCCTACGAGGAGGCTTTCGGTCTCGCGCGCGATCAACTAAAAGGGAGATCAGTGCTTGAACTTGACTATCTGTCGCAGGAAATGCGCGAGTTCTATCACGACGAAGACTTGTGGCTGATTCGTGCCGGCGGCTTCGCCCAGCGCGACCAGCAGATGACCCTGGCCGATGGCAAAACGCACGACATGCACTACCTCGTACGCTCCTTCGACCTTTACGATGGCTCGCGCGGCGGGCTGCTCGGGGTGATTACCGACATTACACTGCGCAAAGGCGCCGAGCGCGAACTCGAGAAAGCAAAAAACCTGGCAGAAGATGCAGACCGGATGAAGGGCGATTTCCTAGCCAACATGAGCCACGAAATCCGCACACCAATGAATGCCATCATCGGCATGTCGCACCTTGCCCTAAAAACCGAACTGACACCCAAGCAGCGCGATTACCTGAAAAAAATCCAACTATCCGGAAATCATCTGCTCGAAATCATCAATGAAATTCTCGATTTTTCCAAGATCAACGCTGGCAAAGTCAACATCGAGCATATCGAACTCGACCTATTCGAGGTGCTCGACAATGTGGCCAATCTGATCACCGAAAAAGTGGCTGCCAAGGGGCTGGAGCTGGTCTTCGACGTCGCTGCCGACGTGCCTGCAGCCCTGATCGGCGACCCGGTAAAGCTCGGGCAGATCCTCATCAACTACGGAAACAACGCGGTCAAGTTCACCGCGCAGGGAAAGATCGACATCCTCGTACGCAAACTCGAGGAAACTGCTAACGAAGTGGTGCTGCGCTTTGCCGTACGCGATACCGGCATCGGTCTTGACGCAGAGCAGCGCAGCCGCCTCTTCCAGAGCTTTCAGCAAGCCGATTCATCGACTACCCGGAAGTATGGTGGCACGGGGCTGGGGCTGGCGATTTCCAAGCAACTGACAGAACTGATGGGCGGTGAGGTAGGCGTCGATAGCCTGCCAGGCAAAGGCTCGACTTTCTGGTTTACGGCCCGTCTGGGCAAAGGACAGGAACGCCAGGCCTCCAGCCAGCACGGCGACGCACGGCACAACGCCGCACCGCCACAATTCAGCGTGACCCGCTTGCGCGGCGCCCGAATTTTACTGGTGGAAGACGATGCGCTGAATCAGGAAGTCGCTTGCGGACTGCTGAGCAATGCCGGGTTTGTGGTGGATATCGCCGACAACGGACAACTGGCCGTACAGAAAATCCAGGAAGCCCGCTACGACATCGTGCTGATGGACATGCAGATGCCCGTCATGGACGGCGTCACGGCAACCCGGGAAATCAGGAAACTGAAACAATATGACCACATCCCGATTGTCGCCATGACGGCCAACGCGATGCAGGTCGACAAGGAAAAGTGTTTTACGGCGGGCATGGTCGAGTTCGTCACCAAGCCAATCGATCCCGATCAGTTGTGGCGGGCGCTGCAGCGATGGATCAAGCCGGACAGCGAGCGCACTATAAAATCGGGCGAAATGACGGTCAACACAGCAATGACCGGAATGCCGGATCTACCGGACGACATCCCGGGCCTCGATACGATGGCGGGCTTGAACCGCGTTCTTGGCAACAGGCCGTTGTATCTTTCGATCCTCAGAAAATTCGTCAATAGCCAAAAAAGCTCGCCGGGACAGATCAAGGCGGCCCTCGACCGGGGCGACCGGAACACCGCTGAAAGACTGGCCCATACGCTCAAGGGTTTGGCCGGCAGTATCGGCGCAACAGAATTGCAGGCCAGCGAGGGTGCGCTCGAAGCAGCCATTGAAAAAAATCAACCGCGTGAGCACGTTGAATCGTTGCTAACCGCACAAGCGTTATTGCTGGACAGCCTTATCACAAGACTTGAAGCCTGGTTACCAGCCGAAGCGAGCGAAGAAAAATCGCCTGCTGTCGTCGACCAAAAAATACTCCTGCCCGTCTGCGAAAATCTTGCAAGGCTGTTGGCCAGAGACAACCCTGAAGCCGGCGACCTTCTTGATGCCAATTCAGACCTGCTGCGCGCCGCTTTTGGCGACGGCTATCGCGAAATCGAAAACGCCGTCCGGGAGTTCGATTTTGAACCTGCGCTCCATCTACTGCGACAAAGAAGCCGGGCCATGGGGATGGATTTATGAGCAGATTCAGAAAATGCTACCATTCTAAATAATTTCTTAGCAGACTCATTTCCGCACAAAACTGAGGCCCGAAGATGATTTCCAAAGATGCCGTATTTCTCGTTGTCGACGATATCAGCGCCATGCGCAACAGCATGGTTTCACTATTGCGCGGAATGGAGATAGATAACGTCCTCAGCGCCGGCAACGGCAAGGATGCGCTACAGATTATTTCGCAACAGCGCGTAGACATCGTCCTCTCCGACTGGAACATGCCGGTGATGTCCGGGCTGGAATTGCTCAAGGCCGTCCGCGGGAACCCTGACACGGCACAACTACCCTTTGTGATGATTACGGCCGAAGCCGATCACGGACGGATCAGCGAAGCAATTGCCGCCGGTGTCAGCGACCTCCTCGTCAAACCCTATACCACCGGCCAGTTAGTCAGCCGGATCGAACGAGCGCTGTCGAAGCAATTACTTGCACAAAAGGAACAGCCACCGGCAGTAGCAGCAGTCCAACCTGAAGACCCGGCTGAAAAATCGACCGTACTGGTGGTCGACGACACACCGGCAAATCTCCAACTACTCTACGAACTGCTCAAAGGCGAGTTCGAAGTACGAACGGCGTCAAACGGCCAGAAAGCACTCGATATCTGCCAGTCGGACACCCCGCCCGATCTGGTGTTGCTCGACATCATGATGCCCGGCATGGACGGATTCGAGGTTGCCAAGCGCCTGCGCGAACACCCGAGCTCGGAAACCATCCCGGTGATTTTTGTGACCGCCAAGAGCGATCAGGAATCCCGTCTGAAGGGACTGGGACTGGGAGCGGTAGACTTTGTCGCCAAGCCGGTCGACCCGGAAGTGCTGCTGCCGCGCGTGCGCAATTTCATGCGCTATGTATCCCTGCACAAACAACTGCAATCCAGTTGCGACGCGATGATGGACTCTGCCCGCCTGCGCGAAGACGTCGAGCAGATTACCCGCCACGACCTGCGCGGACCACTGGCCAACGTCGTCTCAATGGCCCAGTTGCTCGCCGGCAACCCGGCGCTCAATCCGCCCGAACTGGAATTGGCCAATCTCATCGCCGAATCAGCACTGCAAGTGCTCGATATGATCAATTTCTCCTCCGAGCTTTTCAAGATCGAGAGCGGGCGCTTTGAACTAAAAGCCAAGCCAGTGCCTCTTGGCGAACTGCTGCAGCGCATCGTGCGGACAACCGGAGGAACGTACGCCAGCAAGGAAATCAACCTTACGCTTGAAGTATCTGAAAACGACATAAAAACGCGGGCGCTCGGTGACCCGACATTCTGCCATTCGATCTTCCAGAACCTGATCAAGAACGCCTGCGAAGCCGCGCCAAAGGGAACCCCTGTCACGGTTGCGCTGACATTCGACAACAACTCGGACAACAGTACGAACAACAGCGCGCAAGTCACCATCAGCAACAACGGCGCAATGCCTGCCCCAATGCGCGAGCGGTTTTTCGAAAAATTCGCCACCAGCGGAAAAACCGGTGGCAGTGGTTTGGGCGCCTACTCGGCCAAGCTGCTAACCGAAGCGCAAGGCGGGCGGATTGCCATGAGCACATCGGATCAGGAAAACCGCACTACCCTCACAGTGACACTGCCAAAGGCCAGCTAACAAGCCGTCAGGTGCATGAACAGGCACCATGAAAATCAGCGCCGTCGAGTGCCATCATTACTGCCTTCCCCTGCGCGCCGCATGGGTGACGGCGGACGGCACTTTTGCGCAACGGGAGGGTTTTCTGCTGCGCATTACAACAGACGACAAACGCAACGGCTTCGGCGATTGCGCACCGCTGGCCGAAATCGGCAGCCACGCCCTGGCTGCTGAAAAAACCGCACTTCGAACAGTCACAAAAAAATTCATCGGCATGCAGGTGGCCGATGCCCTGAAGGAATTGCCGGCGCCATTCAGCTTCAATGTGCCGGCAGCGCGCTGTGCGCTTGAAATGGCGCTGCTCGACCTTTTGGCGCAGGCCGGCAATGTACCGTTGGCGCGTTACCTGCGCGGCAACACGCTGAGCGGCATACTGAGTAACGAGATCGTCGTCAACGCTGCATCAGGCAGCCTGATGCATGTGAGTGAGCAGGCCATTGTCGCCGCCTGCAGCGAAGGCTTTTCCGTACTCAAACTGAAGATCGGCACCGCACCGCTTGAACAGGAAGTCGCCCGCCTGCAGCGCATCGCCGGGCGACTCCCTCCCGGCACGCAGCTTCGTCTCGACGCCAACCGTGCATGGCAACCGGCAGACGCCGCGCGCTTCCTCGATGCCTGTGCGGGGCTGCCGATCGAGATGATTGAAGAGCCGCTGGCCAACCCGCAAATTGACACGTTGCAATACCTGCAAGCCACCTGCGCATTTCCGCTGGCGCTCGACGAATCACTGACAGACTTCGATTTCGACGTACTGTGCGCCGCACCGCCGGTTCGCCGGCTGGTGCTCAAGCCGCCTCGCCTCGGCGGCTTGCTGCCAGCGCTGAGCCTCGCCCGGCGCGCGGCAGCGGCCGGCATGCAATGCGTTGTCACGAGCAGCATCGATAGCGCCTGTGGTGTGCTTGCTGCTGCACACCTGGCCGCTGCACTCGACAACGGGCTGGCGCACGGGCTGGCCACCTCGTCGTGGCTGACCGCTGACACCGGCACACCGCCGACCATCACCAATGGCCGGCTGGCACTTCCCGACACCCCCGGACTGGGCTTTGTCGCGGACAACACGCTCGACTTTTCCGGAATGGGCCAGGAACTCGATATTTCATAAACACAGTTGTTGCTGACTTGCCCCGCACAACGCCCACCCCGTGGAAACTACGCGTTTGTAGCGCCGTCCTCGTTTATCATCCACACACTTCCAACTGCCCCGCCAGACAATCAAACCGCCATGCCTGAAACCATTTATCTCAAGGATTACACGCCCCCCGCCTACCTGATCGATCAGGTTGAACTGGATATCGACATTCACCCCGGCGCGACAACGGTAAGAGCGACGCTCAACTGCCGGCGAAATCCGCTCGCCACCCATCAACCGCTGGTTCTCGACGGCGATGAGTTGGAGACGCTGTCCGTCACGCTCGATGGCAGCGTTTTGAGCGCAACGGCCTACGCGCTCACCGCCACGCAGCTCACCATTCCTGACGTGCCGGAGCAATTCACGCTACAGACGATCACCCGCATCAATCCGGACACCAACACCCGGCTCTCCGGGCTGTACCGCACGAGCGATGGCTACTTCACCCAGTGCGAGGCCCAGGGCTTTCGCGCCATCACCTGGTTCGCTGACCGTCCGGACGTCATGTCCACCTACATCGTTACCCTGCACGCCGACAAGGAAACCCTGCCCACCCTGCTCGCCAACGGCAACCCGGTCGATAGCGGTGATGAAACAAACGGCCGTCACTGGGCGCGCTGGCAGGACCCGTTCAGAAAGCCGTGCTATTTGTTCGCTGCCGTCGCCGGCAAGCTCGATGGCGTATTCGACATCTTCACCACCCGTTCGGGCCGCACCGTTCAACTGGCCATCCACGTTGAGCCGGGCAAACTGGATCAATGCGCCCACGCCATGCTCGCCCTGAAGAAATCGATGACCTGGGATGAACAACGTTTTGGCCTGGAGTGCGATCTGGATCACTACATGATCGTCGCGGTCGGTGATTTCAATATGGGCGCCATGGAAAACAAAGGGCTCAACATCTTCAACACCAAGTACGTGCTGGCACGCGCCGATGTGGCGACCGATCTGGATTTCGAAAACATCGACCGGGTCGTTGCACACGAGTATTTCCACAACTGGACCGGCAATCGTGTCACCTGCCGCGACTGGTTTCAGCTGTCGCTCAAGGAAGGTCTCACCGTGTTTCGCGACCAGGAGTTCGGGGCCGACGTTCATGACAGGGCGATCGCCCGCATCCGCGAGGTTCGTGGCCTGCGCAGCGCACAGTTCCCGGAGGATAGCGGCCCGATGGCCCACCCGGTGCGCCCGGCCTCCTACATGGAAATCAACAACTTTTACACGGCAACCGTTTACGAAAAAGGCGCCGAAGTCGTGCGCATGATCCAGACCGTGATCGGCCGCGAGGCGTTTCGTCAGGGCATGGACGAGTACTTCCGGCGCCACGACGGCCAAGCGGTCACCTGCGACGACTTCGTGGCCGCCATGGCGGCGAGCTCCCCGAAAAACTCGGGACTTGATTTCACCCAGTTCATGCGCTGGTACAGCCAGCCGGGTACGCCCCACGTCAAGGCCAGTGGAATATTCGACGCGGCCAGTCGTTCCTACACCCTCAGCTTCACCCAATCCAACCCCGCTGCCAGCGACACCGCCCCTTACCTGATCCCCATCACGGCCACACTGTTTGACGCTGCCGGCCAGGAACTACCCGGCAGCGCGCGCCTCCTGCTGCTCACCGAAACAACCCAGAGTTTCAGATTTGATGACGTTGCCACCCTTCCTGTTCCGTCGCTACTGCGTGACTTTTCCGCGCCGGTAATCCTCGATTTTGCCTATGGCGCCGAGCAGTTGACGCAGCTTCTAGCCTTCGAAAGCGACCCGTTCAACGCCTGGGAAGCCGGCCAGCGCCTGGCCACCCGACTGATCCTAGATGCCACGACGGCGATTGCTGCCCGCGCCCAACCCATCTGGCCGCAAGGCTTTGTCGAGGCGGCCCGCCGTCTGCTGACGCGGCACGCGGAACGCGGTGCCGCATTCGTCGCCGAAGCCCTGACCCTGCCCGGCGAAGCCACTCTGGCCGAAGCCATGGAAGAGGTCAATCCCGATGCCCTGCATGCTGCGCGCATCGGACTGCGTCAGCATCTGGCGCAAAACCTGCGGGAAGAATTGACCGCCACCCACGCGGCACTCGCGCCGAGCGGCCCCTACCAACCCACAGCAAGCGAAGCAGGTCGTCGTGCGCTGCGCAATCTGTGCCTCAGCTACCTGCTTGAACTGAACAGCGCCGAAACACGCCAACTGGCCTGGCAACAATTCCAGAACGCCGACAACATGACCGACCAGTTTGCCGCCCTGTCGGCACTGGCCCAGATCAACTGCGCCGAGCGAGAACGTGCATTGGCCGCGTTTTACGAACGCTGGCAACACGAAGCACTGGTGGTCGACAAGTGGCTCGCCGTACAGGCCGGCAGTCGCCTGCCCGACACGCTGCTCGCCGTGCGCCAGCTTTCAACCCACGCCGCCTTCGACTTCGGCAACCCGAACAAAGTCTACGCCCTGCTGCGCACCTTTGGCGCCAACCTGGTTCATTTCCACGCAGCGAACGGAGAAGGCTATGCGTTTCTGGCTGAGCAGATCAAGACACTGGACAGCCGCAACCCACAAATTGCCTCACGCCTGACCCGTTGCTTCGACCGCTGGAAAAAGTTTGACACCGAGCGCCAATGCCACGCCAGAGCGGCGCTGGAAAGCCTGCGCGATCATCCCGGGCTGTCACGCAACGTCGCAGAAATTGTGACTCGGGCATTGGCTTGAAAAAAATGGGGGCAGGAACCATAGGCCTCCGTAGGGATTTTCCGGTGGCCGGGTAAAGTTTGGTTATGTGTTGCACAGTTCAAAATTGATACGTCATGTAATATTGAACTATAAGCCAGATCTGAGTCCGGCCATAAAGCCGCCTGTCACGGTAACATTTCAAATCACTGCGTACGAGAGAGTTGCCAATGGTTCACAAGACGTTGAGTCAAGACATTTCCGGGGCAACAGCGGGGTTCGCTAGCCGTATCGACAATCGCTATTTTGAGGACTACGTACCCGGCTCGGTGCACGAATTCGGTGACATTTCCGTCAGCGCAGAAGAAATCATCGAATTCGCCCAGCGCTACGATCCTCAGGATTTCCACACTGACCCTGAAACCGCTGCAAAGTCACGCTTCGGGGGTCTGATAGCAAGCGGGTGGCAAACCTGCGGATTGATGATGCGGCTATTCAGTGATCACTACCTGACAAAGAACGCCAGTCTCGCGTCGCCGGGTATCGACGAACTGCGCTGGCTGACACCTGTTCATCCAGAAGATATTCTTAGCATGCGCGTAACCGTCGCGGAGGCCAGACGCTCGAAATCAAAACCGGACCGTGGCTTGGTGAAGTCGGCAATTGAAGTGTTGAACCAGAAGGGGGAGATAGTCATGACCATGATGGCCATGAATCTAATCACTTGCCGCAGCAACAACCCTTAGGCCGATACTTTGGGGAGAACGCAAGGCGTCTTGGCCAACGAACTATACGATCAAATTTGGCCGGAGCCGGCCATCAAGAGGCGCTCAGGATTTTTATCCAAACCGGCCGTTGGTCCTGCGCAGCTACCTGAAAGCCGCCGTTGGATTGGTGGCACTTGTTTTTTGGATTGTAGGTCAGAACAGACGGGCTATTTGCGATAACTGGACGCCGCGTCTAACTGCTTTTCCTTGGCCGTTACCAAAGCTCCACCGCTGACACGGATTCAGCTTCCTGCGTCACCGTATACTCCCCGGCCTTTGTCAAACTATCCCCGGCCTTTGTCAAACTATCAACGATGCCGGCAAAATTGTGATCGAGCTCCCGGCTGCGCTCAAGTAGCGTCAAAACACGTTCAACTGCGTCACGTGCAGTCTTGCTGATGGTGATTTCCTGCTTGTCAGTCAGCCCAAGGTGAACGTACATTCCCTCAATGGAGTCTGTCATCGCCTCAAGCTCAAGGCGGGTGGTAAATTGCATCTCCTGGTAACTACCGCGTAGCGCCTCAATCGCCTTGCTGCTTGTATCGGCCAGTTTGCGCAACTCATCGGCACGAATAATCGCCTCGGTACGCAAATTGATGTTTTCCACAGCCGTTTCGGCTGCCTCGGCAAGCGTCGCCGCATGATCGCGGATGCGCCCGCAAAAATCGTCATCCTCGATAGGCATGTTCGTGACCAGCAAGGAGACATTTTCGTAATTGACGACAAGTCGTTTCCCGAAACTGAAAATACGCCCCCTGTCTTTCGAATTGTCGATGATGGATTCTTCAAGCGGTGAAGCCGCGCCACGGGGCGTCAAGGTCAGGGTCAGGGTCGGCGACCGCAGCTGGATGTGACAGTTAGTTTTATAAGCACCCATTGACTCGATTGCCAGCACCGCGAGCGAATGCAGCGTGCGGCAAGCCAGCGCACCGCGACTGAATTTAAGAATAACGCCTGTTTCACCAAGGCTCGTCAAAGCAGTCATCGTGGTATCAGAGGGTGTGTCTGTAACGACCACCGTCTGTCGACGATTGTGACGAATCGCCATTCCAGCTTTGCGCGATACTTCTTCCGGCACAAAGGGTTTGGGTATGAAATCACTTCCCCCTGCGTCATAAGCACGCATACGGTCATCGAGCGTATCGTG